>JBLHSZ010000098.1:0-4706 GCA_047627095.1 Rickettsiales bacterium | reverse complement strand
TCAGACATTGATTATGATTGATCAATTCAGGAAAAATGATATCAGTGATTTTGCTAAAAACTTTATTTTTATTACTCAGGACCAGAAAAATAATATCGCGAAAATTGCCTTAGAAATTGGCTCTAAAATATATTCTCATCCTAGCAATATTGGCGGAAGATTTTCTTATTTGAGTATTGTTGGTTTGCTTCCAGCGGCAATTTGTGGATTGGATATCTTTAAAATTCGCAATGGTGCTAAGCAAGTTTTAGAAGATTTTATGCGTGATGATATTATGGAAAATAATATTTCTAAAATCACTGCTTATCAGCTTTATTTGTTGGATTCTGGTTTCAACAATAATGTCATAATGCCTTATATTGATTCTCTTCGTGATTTTACAGACTGGTATAGACAGCTCTGGGCAGAATCTTTGGGGAAAAATGGTTTTGGATCAACTCCAATAAATTCAATGGGAACGGTTGATCAACATAGTCAGTTGCAACTTTATTTAGATGGTCCGAAAGATAAATTCTTTACTTTTATTACCAATAAAAAACCTGATGGTGATTTTGTGGTTAAAGATTTGCCTAATTGCCCAACTTTATTTGGTGGAAAGAATCTTAATGAAATTGTCCGAGTTGAGCAAGACAGTACAATTGAGATTTTGAACCAGCAACATTTACCGATCAGAGTTATAGAATTTGATAATCTTGATGAAGAAACCTTGAGTGCGTTGATGATGCAGATGTTTTTGGAGACGATAATTGTTGCTTATTCCAAACAACTTGATCCATTTGACCAACCAGCGGTTGAGCTTAGGAAGGATCTGGCAAAAAAATATTTGAAAAATTAATGATCAAAATCACTGCAAGACATCTTCTGGCTATTCTACTTTTTGCTGCGACTGCTGCATTAGCTGGAGCTTATATTTCTCAGTATTATTTTGAGATGCAGCCTTGCGAATTATGTTTTTGGCAAAGATATCCATTTTTTGTCATAATTTTTATATCAACAATTTTCTTAATAATTCCATTTCTAAGAAAATATAATAATTTGGCTGTTAAGATCGGAATTTTATGTCTATTAATCAATGCTGGAATTTCTTTTTATCATTCTGGTGTTGAAAGAAAATTTTTCAAAGGGCTAGATTCTTGTTCTTCAATTTCCAAAGCTCCTGATAATATTGCAGATTTGTATAAAATGCTGGCATCAACTAGCGCTACTCCTTGCGATCAGCCACAATTTATATTTCTTAATCTTTCAATGGCAGAGTGGAATTTCTTTTATTGCCTGATACTCATAATGCAAATCGGTAGATTTTATTTTCTTATCAATAGCCGTCGACAATTAAATTCATAATATATGCTTCAATATTTTGAGAAACGAAAAAAAACCTATCCGCAAGATGTAAAAGGAAAATTCCGCTCAATCAAAAATATTACTAACTTTATTTGTTTGGCAATATTTTTTCTAATCCCTTTAATTCGCTGGGATCGCGGCCCTTCCATTTCTAATCAAGCAATTCTAATCGACATTCCTAATGCTCGTGGTTATTTCTTTTTTATCGAAATGTGGCCAGAAGAAGTTTATTACATCGCAGCTTTGTTGATTTTCTCGGCGATTGCTTTGTTCTTTGTTACCTCACTTTTTGGAAGAGTTTGGTGTGGATATTCTTGCCCTCAAACAGTTTGGACTGATATCTTTGTTAAGATTGAAAGACTTTTTCAGGGGGACCGCAATGAAAGAATCAAGCGCGATCGCAAGGTTTTTTCCTTTCAAAATATTTGGCGAAAAATTGCTACTCATTTCACTTGGATTTTAATCTCATTTATTACTGGTTTGGGATTTGTGAACTATTTTAACGACTCCATATCTATTCTTACAAATATCATAGATTTAAATATAAGTTGGTCGCAAATTGGTTGGATATCTGGAATTGCTGGAATGACTTATTTGATGGCGGGTTTTGCTCGTGAACAAGTCTGTAATTATATGTGCCCTTATGCACGTTTTCAAAGTGCGATGTTTGATCCTAATACTTTAATTATTTCCTATGATGCTCTTCGTGGCGAAAAACGCGCTAAAGCCAAAAAAGGCGATTCTTTTGAAGACCGGGGACATTGTATAGATTGTAAGCAATGTGTGGTGGTTTGTCCTGCAAATATTGATATTCGTGATGGTTTGCAGATGGAATGTATCGCTTGTGGTCTTTGTATCGACGCTTGTGATAATGTGATGGAGAAAATGAACCTTCCTAAGGGATTGATTAGATATGACACTGAAATTCATTTGGCAAATAATGCTTTAAGCAATCTAAAGGCTGGGTCTTCTTATTGCAAAACCACCGATTGTAAGTCTTCGGAAGAAAAAACTCGTTTTAAGTTTTTGCGTCCACGAACTTTTTATTATTTAGCGATTCTGATAGTGACGGGCAGTCTGATAATTTTGAATCTTTCTTCAAAATTACCACTCAAGGTTGATGTTCTCCCTGATAGAAATCCGATGTTTGTGATGATGTCAAATGGTGATATTCGCAATGGCTACACTATTAAAATTTCCAATAAAACTTTTGTAGACAAATTCTATCAAATTGAAGTCGCTGGAATTAATTTTTCTAAAATGAGAATTGCTGATTTGGATAATTTGCACAGTAAAAATGTTTTGGTTAGGGCTGGAGAAGTGGAAAATTTTAAGGCCTATCTAACTGTCGAAGAGAAAAATATATCAGGAAGGAATGATGTACAATTTATTGTAACTGACGATGAAGGAAGCTCGGTTGCAGCAAAATCTGTTTTTATTGGTCGATAGAAATATATAGGGAAATATTTTCTAGCCAGATTTACCATGATCTGTGATTCCCATACCAGCTGATCTTCCTGCTGAGTTGACATGAGCTCCTGCACCCATATCTTCGCCAGATGATATCTCATGTAATTGGAGGTTGTCCATTCCTTTTGCCGAGCCGGTTATGAAGTGATCAAATGGTCCGGCCAAATCAAAATCTACCGAACCAGTCAAAGTTCCAAATGAACTGTCAACACTACCAGCGGCTGAGGCTAACAAATCTTCATGATTTCCCCCTAAAATATCAATTTTATCAGAAAACACGGGAGTGCTAAAACCAGAAGCTCCGCCATGTCCGGACTCTCCACCAGCTTGACCTCCATAGGATCCTCCACCTGAGTCCGAATCCGAACTGGTGTGTTTCATCGCTAGCATTTGCTCAAATGAGCTTTGGCCTCCTGATGCCATAAGTTTTTCCTATTATTTATTATCTACAGCTGCAAGTGCTGCCATATTTAGAATTTCATTAACTCCTGATCTCATTGGAACAATTTGAACAGATTTTTCAAATCCAGTTAATATTGGGCCAACAACTGTACAATTTCCCATTTCTTCTAATAGTTTGGTGGCAATATTTGCTGAGTGCAAACCTGGGCAAATAAGAATGTTCGCAGGAGCAGTTAGGCGGCAAAATGGGTAATAGGCCAATTTGTCAGCGTTAAGTGCCACATCGGCGCTCATTTCTCCATCATATTCAAATTTTACTTGTCTGGCGTCTAAAATTTCCACAGCTTTCTTTATTCTGCTGGATTCTTTTTTCAAGGCACTACCAAAATTTGAAAATGACAAGAATGCAACTCTTGGTTCATATCCCATATCTTTAACTTTTTGAGCAGTTTGAACGGCAATTTGAGCCAATCTTTCTGAAGAAGAAAGCTCTGAACAGGCAGTGTCAGAGATGAAGACGGTGCGATTCTTTGAAATTATCATTGAAATCCCAAGAGCAGCCTTATCTTTTTTATTTTTGATCACTTGCCAAACATCAGTAAGAGATTTTCTATATCCTCTAGTTAGGCCGGTCAACATCGCGTCACCAGTTCCACAGGCAAGCATTGAAGCTGCAAACAAATTGCGATCATGATTGATTTTTCTGGCACAGTCAGAACGCAAAACACCCTCTCTTTGCAATTTATCATAAAGAAAATCAGCATACTGATCACTTTCTTTAGAAATGGCGGAGTTATAGATTTTGATTCCTTCCGGATCAATATCCATGTCCCTCATGTTTTCCAAAATAGTTTTTTCTCTGCCCACCAAAATTGCCTTACCATATCCATTATCTCTCCACATTGAAGCAACGCGGATTATTTCTGGTTGTTCACCTTCAGCAAAAATCATGGTTTTTGGTTTTTTTTGCAATTTTTCAAAAATCAAACTCAAAGAATTTGAAGTTGGATCAATTCTGGCTTGAAGCTGTTTTTTATAAGCATCCCAATCTTTGATCGGACGTCTTGCAACTCCGCTCTCAACAGCAGCCTTTGCAACAGCGACAGGAATTGTGCTGATCAGGCGATTGTCAAAAGGGGTTGGAATGATATAGTGCTGGCCAAATTTCATGTCGGTTTTGCCATAAGCCTTGGCAACTTCATTTGGAACATGTTCGCGAGCAAGCTGGGCAATTGCATGAGCAGCGGCAATTTTCATTTCTTCATTGATGGTTGAAGCTCGAACATCAAGTGCGCCACGGAAAATGTATGGGAAACCCATCACATTATTAACCTGATTTTCATAGTCACTTCGCCCCGTAGCAACGATTGCATCGTCGCGAGACGCATGCACATCTTCAGGAGTGATTTCTGGATCTGGATTAGCCATAGCAAAAATCACTGGGCTTTTTGCCATTGATTTGACCATGTCTTTTGTGACTGCGCCTTTTACAG
>JBLHSZ010000097.1:0-4743 GCA_047627095.1 Rickettsiales bacterium | reverse complement strand
AATCAAGATGGCAATGGCTATCGACTAGAAAGTCGAAAATTTTGAGTGGTGAGTTGTTGGTCATATCAATTATGAAAAAATAATGGCGGTAAGAACAATAATTCCTACCCAAAAGTTGGATTTAAATTTCTTGAGACAATCAGCCCCATCAGAGAAATTGCAAGTTTTTATCTGACAAATAAGATGAAAAAATGCCAATGAAATTAGGATGAAATAGATGAATTCTAGATTCATCAAGAATCCCACCAAGGACAATAAAAATAAATATGTTATTGCTAAAGAGTAAAATATTTTTTGCGGATTTTGGCCAAATTTTATTGAAGTGGATTTGACACCAATTTTCAAATCATCTTCCAAATCTTGATAACCATAGATTGTGTCATAGATTATTGTCCAAATTATATTTGCCAAATAAAGCAGAAAAATTGGCAAAGTTATTTTGCCCAAAATCGCTGTGCTGGCAAACAAAATTCCAAGATTGAAAGTCGCCCCCAAAAACACTTGCGGATAGAAGATGAAACGCTTCATCAAAGGATATGATGCAACAAAAGCCAAAGAAACAAATCCCAGAATTATGGTTTGAAAATTGAATTGCAGCAAAATCAGAAATGATAGAAACAATAAAACAGCCAAAAAAATCAAGGCCTTTTTGACCGAAATGACACCACTGGCAATCGGGCGATTTTTTGTTCTATTGACATTCTTGTCAAAATCACGATCAAAAATGTCGTTGATGACGCAACCTGCTGATCTCATCAGGAATGAACCGATGAAAAAAAGTGATGAAAAATAGATAATATCAATATTTCTATTTTTTGCTGCCAAAAAAACTCCAAACAGACAAGGCAGGAATAATAGCAAGCTTCCGATAGGCTTGTCAGCTCTGATAAGTTTTAAATAGTTGTTCATTCTTATTTTTGTTTGAAATATTTGTTTAGATTCATATTATCCTCGACTTAAACAAATTCCATTAATTTCAATCTAATTTTATGCCTCATAAATTACTCATTGCCAATCGTGGCGAAATTGCTTGTCGTATCATCAAAACTTGCCGCAAGATGGGCATTAAAACCGTCGCGGTTTATTCCGACGCCGACACGAACTCACTATTCGTTCAAATGGCAGATGAAGCAATCAATATCGGAGAGGCTCCATCTAGCCAAAGCTATTTGAGAATTGATAAAATAATGGATGCCGTCAGAAAAACCGGCGCAACATTAGTTCATCCAGGATATGGATTTTTGTCAGAAAATAGTCTTTTTGCCGCTGAATTAGAAAAAGAAGGCGTGACTTTTGTAGGGCCAAGCACCTATTCAGTTGAAATGATGGGTGATAAAATTCAGTCCAAAAAACTTGCAATTGAAGCAGGGGTAAGCTCTGTTCCTGGAAATATGGACGTGATCAAAGATGGTAAAGAGGCAATCAAAATTTCCAAAGAAGTTGGGTTTCCTGTAATGATAAAAGCCTCCGCTGGTGGAGGTGGCAAGGGAATGAGAATCGCTTACGAGGAAAAAGAAGTTGAAGAAGCATTTTTATCAGCCAGCAACGAAGCGAGAAATAGTTTTTCTGATGATCGAATTTTTATCGAGAAATTTATTGAAAACCCTCGCCATATCGAAATTCAAGTAATTGCTGATAAATCTGGAAACACAATTTGTTTGGGCGAAAGAGAATGTTCAATTCAACGCAACAACCAAAAAGTTATTGAAGAAGCTCCAAGTTCATTTGTTGATGAAGTTACTCGCCAAAAAATGTATGTCCAAACCGTAGCTCTTGCCAAAAAAGTTGGATATTATTCAGCGGGAACGGTGGAATATATCATGGATAAAAACAAGAATTTCTACTTCCTAGAAATGAACACCAGATTGCAAGTTGAGCATCCTGTGACTGAACTAATCACTGGTTTTGATATTGTGGAATTGATGATCAACATTGCTTTAGGTAAAAAACTAAAATTCACCCAAGAAGATGTAAAATTAAAAGGCTGGGCCATGGAGTCAAGAATCTATGCCGAAGATCCATCTCGTGGATTTTTGCCCTCATCAGGCAGAATCAATCTTTATATCGAGCCAGAAGAAAGTAAAAATGTTCGCGTTGACAGCGGAGTTTATGAAGGCGGTGAAGTCAGCATGTTTTATGATGCGATGATCGCCAAACTTTGCTCTTATGGCGATAATCGTCCGGATGCAATCAAGCACATGAAAAATGCTCTTGAAAATCTTCATATTGGCGGCGTAGCTCACAATATCAGTTTCCTTGAAACCATCATGCAAAACGAAAAATTTGCAAGTGGCGACATCACTACTGCTTTCATTAAGAACGAATTTCCCGAAGGTTTTTCTGGAAATGAACTAGATTCACAAGCAAAAGAAGTTCTGATCGCCATATCATTATTCATATTTTTGACCAACTACATCAGAAATTCCCGTATTAATGACAGGCTTCACAATCAAGAAAAACAAATTAGTGACAGATGGGTTGTGGTAGTTGACGATCAATCATATTTGGTAGAAATCATAGAAAAAGGCGAAGATCAATATAAATTGGTTTGCAATCAAAAAGAGATCAATATTCATAGTGATTGGACTCCAGGAGGAAAATTATTCAGAGGAATCGTCAATGGTAACAGTGTTGCTGTAAAAGTTCGTGAGAATAATCGTACCGGAGGATTCTTGCTTCAATATTCCGGATCAGACACCTACACAAATGTCTATACCACCAGAACTGCGGAGCTTAACAACTTCATGCCGATCGTTGAGAAAAATCCCAAACCAACCGGTTTGAACTCACCAATTACTGGAAAAATCATCCGATTCAAAGTTGCTGAAGGTGACGAAGTAAAAGCTGGATCTGAATTAGTGATTATCGAGGCCATGAAAATGGAAAATATCATCCGAACCGATCATGATGTCAAAATCGAAAAAATCTCCTTTGGTGAAGGCGATCCAGTCGGCGTTGGTCAATTGATTATGAAATTCAAAGAATAATTGATGTCTACAAAAATAATCGAAAAAAAATTATTCTTCATCGGAATTTTAATTGCCGCTATTGTCGCTTTTCTTGATCTTTACAGCAAAGATGTGGCATTTAGATTCATCGATAGTTTTGATTTAGAATATCCTCAAATTGCCATTTTTGATTTTTTCAATCTTGTCAAAGTTTGGAACAGTGGCGTCAGCTTTGGAATGTTCAATGATCTTGATGGCGGTAAATACATCATTTTAGGCATCAACTTCGCGATCATGATAGTTTTGTTAGTTTGGCTATGGCGCAATAAAATAACCTACCTAACCATTGCAATTTCTTTGGTTATTGGAGGAGCCATAGGAAATATTGTCGATCGCATCATCAACGGTGCAGTTGCTGATTTTCTAGATTTTCACGTTGCCGGATATCACTGGCCAGCTTTCAATTTGGCCGATTCCGCTGTTTTCCTAGGCGTGGCTTTGTTGTTATTAGAAAATTACTTCGTAAAACCAAAAGAAGAAGAAAAGAATGATAAATAAATTAATTATTTTAAGCGCGATAAGTTTTTTAATGATTGGATGTTCAGGCGACAAATACACCGATCCACTACTGATTCCACCAAATTTCAACGAAATTCCTGACCTAAAAAACCCTGAAAAACCAACCTCAAACTCGTCAGATCAAGATTTGCAAGAATTGAAGGATTTATTGCTTAATAATGACAATTAGATCTTTCCTATTCCTAAAAAAGGCACATCACAAAATTTGTGTGGTGGTGTTTTAAGAGTTTTTTGTTGATAAATGAGAAGATTTTGCGGGAAGCCAGACTTCATGGTACGATAAATAAATAGATTGATATCATGATATGTGATATACCCAAAAACAAAGATTAATTTTTATGACTCTTTCATCAACTCAAATAATATATAGCTATAGCAGGGAAATATACGCGTTTTGTTCATGATCAATATATTGGGAGGCAATCTTCTAGTGCCTTCGCAGAAATCAGGCAAGAAATACAAAAACAATTCCAGGTTGCCGATTTAGCATTTGATGAAAATTATGAAATTGGATAAAATTATCTTTATTGGAAAAAACTATCTCAACAAACTCCAAATCAAATTCAATCTGAATTCTCAACAAACCCAAACCAATCTCAGAAAAAAGCAACAAAAACCCCACAAAACATTATTCAAAAATATTTACCTTTCAAATAGTTTATTTTTTGGAGGATTTGGATAGATTCTTCAGAAAGATGAACAAACAGAATTTTTGGTAAAAAGTCTAACTAAAAAGTTAGTTAGTGGTCTGAAGGAAGGGGGCATTTCTCTTAAAGGTAAACCTAGGGGACAAACAACTTCCATAAACCATAAAACAAATTAAATGGCTTTCTCCAAATAAACCCGATCATTTTTCAAATTATGAATTTTACTTAAGTTTTTCTGGATTGCCGCTCCTGCGGCTCGCAAGGACGGTGCGGGGAGTCTGGGGCTTAATAATGTGAAAAAAAGGGGTCAGGCCACTTGTGCCACCTTCAAAAAAACCCTTTTTTAGTGAATGAAAGTGGTGCAAGTGGCCTGACCCCTTTTTTTACTGAGTCACCTTCAATTCTAAAAATTCCCGCACCATTGCTTTTTTATTTTATGGGTGAAATGGAAATTCAGCAACATTAGGTTTTATGATAAAAATAGGAAAAGTGGATTTTAAGAAATTTGGGATTTGAACAGAACCTAGGGGTCAGGTTTCTTCCATCAACCATTAATTAATTTTTATGGT
>JBLHSZ010000096.1:0-4752 GCA_047627095.1 Rickettsiales bacterium | reverse complement strand
AGTAAAAATCATAACACTGACGATCTTTCTAGTCAGGCAGATCTAATGGGAGATGTGGCTCAAGAAATAGTTCTTCTGCAAAAATGCAGAGCCAAGATACAAAAAATTGGAATTGGGCCACGCAAAGAATATGAAAAAGTAAAAGCTACAAGAGAACTGGTCGAGGGGGAGAAAAAAAGAGTGGATCAGGCAAAAAAACAGAAAAATAAAGAGCGGGATGATCGTCGAAAAGACCATCAAAAGAAGGAAGATAAAATGATGAAAGAAGCTGCTTCGAAATTAGAAAAGTTACAAGAAAAACAGTCAGCGGGTCCCAAATTGAACTCTTCGCCACAAGTTCATTTTATTGTCGACGAAGATTATAGGCCTTTTACACCAGTAAGAATCAATGGCAAGACAGGAACTATATATTCAAAAGACGCCAAAGAAGAAATATTAGAAGCAATAAATGATGGCCCTAAGATCTCTGATTTAAAACATTATCATTCTCCAATTAAACCCAGATCTAAAAATCCACAAACAAGAGAGGATGCTGCGAACCTAAGAAGCCAGCCAGAAATTTCTACAACTTCAGAATATTCACAAGAATCTTGGGAACTGGATGAAGAGGACTTAGATCTTCCAATGCAATCTTCAATATCTGAATCAGAATCCACCAATTTATCTTCCTCACCATCATCAAAGATTCGTCGCACAAAAACATCTTTCATTGCCGTCCCCCTACCTTTTGTCGTCCCAGTTTATATTAATCAAGCTTCTTATTGTGAAGTTATGACGCCAGCAAGAATTGAGAACTCAATGCCAGATGGATCAGAAATATTAAGTATGGGTGACATCAAATATAAAACTTTTACCAGCCCAAATAATAATGGGCAGATTTGCATCAAAACCATTGATGGTTGCATTAGAAAGGTTTTTAAACATCAAAATTCAGTGGATGGAAAAGATGTTTTAATAAATATGCTTCCAGCAGAAATGACTCATGCGCGCAGTGATCAACAATTTCCCGCGAGATCTGGTCGAAGCTAAAATTAATTTATTCTATAAAAGAGAAATAATCTGGAGTGGATTAAAGAGTGCTTAAGCTCCTAAAAATTATAAAATGATTTTTAGAGAGTTGTTGTTCAGTCAATATTCAATGAACGAACCCGTGTAAATCATGAAAATTGGAGCGGGTGAAGGGAATCGAACCCTCACGGCTAGCTTGGAAGGCTAGAACTCTACCGTTGAGCTACACCCGCTAAAGATGTGTCGTTATCGTGGTGGAGAGAGAAGGATTTGAACCTTCGTACGCTTACGCGGACAGATTTACAGTCTGTTGCCATTGACCACTCGGCCACCTCTCCTTAAAAAAATAAGAGAGTGGTTTTTACATGATATTTTTTATCAAGTCAAATTTTGATTACTTCTTTTACCAAGGGAATTGTGATATTTCTTTTTTTCTCCAATGAATAAAACTCCAATAACTTTACCACATCAAACACCGCAGCAAAGTCTCGGCTAAGATTATTTGCCAAAAAATCAATCACCTTATCTTCTATTTTTAACTGTTTTGCAGAAAAATTTTTTATCAAAAGCATTTTAATCAGATCGTCATCTGGTTTTCCGATATCGAGTTGAAAAACATTTTTTAAACGCGAGTTCAAATCATTAATCGTATATCCAAGCGCAAAAAGATCGGTTTTGGAGGTCATCATAAGAAAAGATGATTTTTCTTGAGCTAAATTGAAAATTTGCAATAACAATTCTTGGTTTCTAACTTCATCGATATTTTCAATGATATAAAAACTTTTCGCTCTAATTTTTTTGATGAGGTTGGTGTCTTCCAGATCTTTTAAATCCAGAAATTCTGCCTTGTGCGCTTTGCTCCATATATTCGTTAAATGGCTTTTTCCAGCCAATTTAGGCGCTTTAATGGCAAATATCTTTGGGAAAGATGGATTATTCGGATCATAATTGGCAACAAAATCAAAGGCTGATTTGTTGCAATCGGATTTTAGAAAATCCCCCGGTAAATATTTTTCTTGAATTGGAAAATCGAAGCTAAGTTGCAATTTGGGAAAATGGTTGAGTTTATCGCAAGAGCAGGTAATTTATAAAAAATTATCTTTATGGCAAGCTGAATCTTGGTGAATAATTTTTATTAGAATAAATTTTTTTAAAATAATATCTTCAATCTGTGTCCCATGGGACAAAAACTGATATCCCGCCAATCCTTTGTTTAAAAGTATTGGTGATTAGCTACCTTCCTAAAAATCATTAAAAACTATTATATGTCTAAAAAATTCGATCTTTGTGTTATTGGCGCTGGTCCTGGCGGATATGTTGCGGCAATTCGTGCTTCTCAACTTGGTTTGAAAGTTGCTGTCATTGAGGCCAATCATTTGGGAGGAATCTGTTTGAATTGGGGTTGTATTCCAACTAAAGCTTTGCTTCGCACTTCAGAAATAAATCATCTTTTGCACAATTTGGATCAATTTGGTTTTTCAGTTGGTGAAATAAAATTTGATTTTAACAAAATCATTGAACGCTCAAGAGGTGTTGCAGCCAAACTTAGTGGTGGAATTTCCGGTCTTTTGAAGAAAAACAAAGTTGAAGTTATTTCTGGTTTTGGACAATTGCTTGGAAATAACAAAATTTCAATTAGTAAAGACGGCAAAGAAATCGAAACAGTTGAATCTAAAAACATCATCATTGCAACTGGCGCAAGAGCTAGGGACATTCCGGGAATGGAGGCTGATGCCGATTTAATTTGGAATTATCGCACAGCAATGACACCAAAAGAACTTCCAAAATCAATTTTGGTTGTTGGGTCTGGCGCTATTGGTGTTGAATTTGCCAGCTTCTACAAAAACATGGGAACTCAAGTTACCATTGTTGAAATGGCAGCAAACATTTTGCCAGTTGAAGATGAAGAAATCTCAAAATTAGCAAGAAAATCTTTTGAAAAACAAGGAATAAAAATTCACACCTCAGCTGCTCTTAAATCAATCAAGAAAGGCAAAAACGAAATTACTGCTGAAGTTGAAATTGGTGGTAAAATCGAAAAAATTACGGCTGAAAAAGTAATAATGGCAGTTGGAATTGTTCCAAACACTGAAAATATCGGATTAGAAAAAACCAAAATCAAATTGGATCGTGGTTTTGTGAAAACTGATGGATTTTGCCAAACTGACGAAAAAGGAATTTATGCCATTGGCGACATTGCTTCCGCTCCTTGGCTTGCTCACAAAGCATCTCATGAAGGCGTTGTCGCAGCAGAGAAAATTGCTGAAAAAATGGGAAAATTCAATGCACAGGACACTCATCCAATCAAAGTAGAAAACATTCCTGGATGCACATATTCAATGCCACAAATCGCATCAATTGGCCTTACTGAGAAAAAAGCCAAAGAAAAAGGCTTAAAATTCAAAGTCGGAAGATTCCCTTACATGGCCAATGGAAAAGCCATCGCAATGGGAGAAACTGAAGGTTTAATCAAAACAATTTTTGACGAAAAAACCGGAGAACTCATTGGTGCACATTTGATTGGTGCAGAAGTGACTGAAATGATTCAAGGCTATGTGATCGGCAAACAAGCTGAGCTTACTGAGCTTGATTTTATGCACACAATTTTCCCACATCCAACCTTGTCAGAAATGATGCATGAGTCAGTTTTGGACGCTTTTGGTAAAGTAATTCACTCTTAAATAATGAGTCAGAATTTTGTAATTAATCGTTATTCAGAGCTTGTCAGCACCAATGATTTTGCACTAGAATTGATCAAAAATAATCAGGCGATTCAAAATCAAGTTATTGTTGCTGACGTGCAAACAGGAGGAAAAGGTCGATTAGGAAGAAATTGGGTTTCGCCGGCGGGAAATCTTTATTTCTCAATAATTTTAAAAAACCCAAAAAATACTGACTCTTCCAACCTATCCTTTGTTGCCGCAGTTGCTTTTGGAGAGTCTTTAAATTCAAAAAACATAAAGTATAAATGGCCTAATGACATTTTGCTTGAAGAGAAGAAAATAGCTGGAATTTTATTAGAAAAAGATAGAGATTTTGTGGTGATTGGAGTTGGAGTTAATCTAATTTCAAATCCTGATAAAACCAACTATCCCGCCTCAAACTTGCAAGATTGTGGTGTTATTTGCAAAAAAGATGATTTGCTGAAGCAGTTTTTGGATAATTTCTCTGATCTTTATCAAAAATGGCAAGATTTTGGATTCACCCCGATCAGAAATTCTTGGCTTGCCAAAGCGTGGAATATTGACAAAGAAATTAATGTTAATTTGGCGAGCAAATCAGCAAAGGGAATTTTTAAAGATTTAGATCAAAGTGGAAATTTGATTTTAAATGTAAACAATCAAGACTTATCCGTTGCTTCGGGAGAAATTTTTTAAAAAATATTTTAATTATTAAATATGGCAAGAACTGTTATAAGACACGCCAAACAACAAAGAGCCGATCCGAAAGCTAATCTAAAGTCCAAGCAATATGATGAGGATTTTATCCCTTTTGTTTGTCATTATGACAAAAACACGATTCTAACCAAGAACGGTGAGCTTTTGCAGGTAATAAAAATTACCGGATTTAATCACGAATCAATCAATTCTCAACTGGCTAGTTTGCGAGAAACAGTTCGGGAGGCCATAGTTCATAATGTTAAAACTTCAGATTTTGCAATTTGGTTGCACACCATACGCAGAAAAAAAGACATTGCTCCAAAGGGTGATTTTGACGATTATTTCTCCAACAAATTAAACAATG
>JBLHSZ010000095.1:0-4870 GCA_047627095.1 Rickettsiales bacterium | reverse complement strand
ATTAAAATTTAAGTCTAAACTCAAGTGTGATTGGTCTTGTAAAATGTTTCAAGGTTTTATTGGATCAAGAAAGTTAATATGCCCCATTTTTCTGCCCTTAGCAGCCTTTTCTTTGCCATAAAGGTGCAATTTAGCATTTCTATTGGTCATATATTCATCAATTCTAGAAATATCGTCACCAATCAAATTCTGCATAAAGCCTTTTGAGTGAAAATCAACATTTCCAAGCGGCAAACCACAAATAGATCTGATAAGCTGTTCAAACTGGCTGCTGTTACTAGCATCCATTGAGAAATGACCCGAATTGTGTGGCCTAGGAGCAAGCTCATTAACCATCAAGCCACCACCTTCTAGAACGAAGAATTCTACTGCCAAAACACCGACCAAATCTATCTTAGTGGCAATATTATTAGCAATTTCAATTGCTTTTTGTTTAGTTTCTTGGCTGATATTGGCTGGATAAATACTTTTTCTCAAAATACCATCTTGGTGAATATTCTTTAAAGGTTCAAAACAAGATATTTCTCCATCAATTCCTCTAGCAACAACTATTGATATTTCATCAGTATAATTGACAAATTTTTCCAAAATTAGCTCACGAGAAAATTCCTGCCAGATCCTTGACAGATCACTATTCTGATCTAAAACTTTTTGTCCCTTGCCGTCATAGCCCATTGTTGTGGTTTTGAGAATAGCTTTAGAATTATCTTTCTGGCTGAAATTATTTTTTAAATCATCTAGAGAATTAATAGCAAAATATCCGGTGGTTGCAACCCCAATTTGATTGAGAAAGTTTTTTTCTTTGAGGCGGTCCTGGGTAATTCTTAAAACATCAGACTTGGGATATACGGGTTTTTGACCAACAACAAAATCAACCGCCCCCACAGGAATGTTCTCAAATTCGAAAGTTGCAACATCAATTTTGTCAGCAAATTCTTGCAAAGCTTTTTGATCAGAATATTCAGCAATAATGGTTTGGTTAGTAACGAAACTAGCTGGACAATTATCACTATCGGAGAAAATTACTGTGCGATATCCAAGTTGATTTGCGGCTCTTGCTGTCATTTGACCAAGCTGTCCACCACCAAAAATACCGATGGTAGAGTTTGGTGCTAAAGGTTTTTTATTTTTTTTAGATAACATTTTAGATTTAGTTTTTACACAGCAGAAGTGGAGCTTAGTTCATACATTGCTATAGCGGCGGCGTTAGAAGCATTAAGACTTTCAACATTACCACTCATTGGAATTTTGACCAATAAATCACAATTTTCTTTAACTAATTTACGAATTCCGTCACCCTCACTTCCTACAACCAAAGCCTTTGGATGATAATCTTTAGCTTTACCAATATTTAATTTTGCTTCTCCAGCAAGACCAATTGACCAATAATCTAATTTTTTTAATTCACTTAAAAAATTATTTAAGTTTTGCACGTCAATTAAGTTCACAACTTCCAAAACTCCAGATGAGGCTTTGGCAATTATAGGGCTTTGAATTGGGAAATTTCTCGAAAGAACGGCAATGTTAGCAAAACCAAATGCAGCAGAACTACGAATGATGGCACCAATATTCTGAGTATCAGTAAGATTATCTAAAATAAGCAATGCAGGTCGATTTTCTTTTGCGATTTTCTTTGTTTGATCTAGAAATTGATTGCTAGAAATTAGTTCGATTGGTGAAGTTTTTAAAGCAAAACCTTGGTGGGTTGCTGATGAGGGAAACAGATCATGAAAGTAGTCTTTTTCAACAACTTTTATAAGTTCTGGACTGAGACTAACTTTCTTTTCTTTCAGAAAATTTCTCAAATCCTCTTCATTGTTTCTAGTGATTAGAATCTGATGAATTTTTCTTTTATCATTCAACAAGGCTGCAAAAACAGGATGTTTTCCATAAACAAAAACCTGATTGCTAGGCAATGAATTTGGTGATTTATTTGATGCTTTGTGGGGTAATTTATTTTTTCGCTTCATCATTAATTTCAATTTTAGAATCATCGTCAGAATTGGTGGTTTTTTCCCCTGAAGAATTTTTGGATTTAATAAAAATTTCCACCTTAACATCTTTGACTATTTTGCCGAAGACACCTTCCAGAATTTCTTGTTTTAGATTTTCCTCAATTGCATCTTTTGTCTCTTCGAATTCAGGAAGATCTACGTCTCTAATATCTTCTACTTTAACTATGTGCCAACCAAATTTAGTTTTAATTGGTTTTGAAATTTGACCTCTTTTAAGTTCTAGAACCTTATCTGCAAAACCTTTATCCAGTTTATCAGGAATCACATAACCCAAGTCCCCTCCAGAAGAAGCGCTTGATTTATCTAGGGAAATTTTCTTAGCTACTTTTTCAAAAGATGATTTTTTCTTTTTTATAGAAGAAAGGGCTTTGTCCGCCTCATTTTTGCTCGCAAGCAAAATATGTTTGATATGAACTTCTTTTTTTCCAGAAACATCATTAGATATCTCTTCATATCTATCTTTTATCATCTGATCATTGATCTGCTCTGCCGTCAAATATTCAAGATAGGCCTGACGATTTAGTTCTTTTTTGTAGATTAAAATTTTGTTTTTAATCTCTTTGCTATTGGCAACTGGAGATTTTTTAGCGTCCAAATCTAATTGTTTTTGAACATATATATCTTGCGCCAAAGCTTCGATTACCTGGGTAGGGAAATCATTAATTGAGGTTTTTTTAATTCCTTGGTTTTGGAACATTGATGTGAGCTTCTTATCAAATTCGGATTGATAGATTTTTTTGCCATTAACTTTTGCAACCACAGAATCATTCTTTTGATTCGACACAACAACAAAAGCAATAATTGAAGCAATGGCGATAGATAATATTATTAATATTATCGTTAATTTTGTTTTTCTTTTCATAATCAAATTTAATTTTTCAAATTTAACCCCGATGACTAATATGTCATTGAAGTCGTGAATCGCGTAGTATTTTTATAAAAATTACAAACTACCAATCACAAAAGTTGGGTAGGCGTTATATTGATCACAAATCTTTTTTAACAAATACTCATCTGGCAATTCACCATGTTTGATATTGAGTTTATTTGCCAAAATTCCACCGCCAATCAAAGCACTGTCAATTTGGTTTTTATTGGCACCGAGAATATCAGTTTCAAGGCCGTCACCGACGGCGAGAATTCTAGATTTATCGGCATTAGAAAACAACTTAAAAACTTGCTCATAAACCAATTGATGCGGCTTGCCAAAATAGGTTACTTTTCCACCCATTTTTTTGTATTCTTCCGCAATAATTCCCGCACAAAGCAATTCCTCACCACTTTTCTTGATTACGATTAGATCAGGATTACTGCAAATCAAAGATAGATTATTTTCAAGGGCGGTTTTTAATTGAGGAATTTTAGTGGAAATATCATAATTGCCATCATCAAAACCGGTAACTATCGCGAAGTTAGCATCTTTTGCGTCAGGAACCAAATTGCAACCAAGACCATGAAGCAGGTCAACATCCTTTTCCGGGCCTATGTAGTAGTAATTCTGTGAGTTATTGGAATCAAATAAAGAAGAATAAGTAGCTTCTCCAGAAGTCAAAATATAATCATAAAGATTTCTGCCAATCCCTAAATTTTCTAATAGATTGACCACTTTTTGTGCCCTTCTGGGAGCGTTGGATAGTAAGCATATTTTCTTATTCAAACTTCGAAGATATTCTAATTGCTCAATAACTTCATCATAGACATGGGTTCCGTCATGTAAAACTCCCCAAATATCAAGGATGAAATAGTCGTAATTTTCGGCGATCGTAGTAATATTTTTGTGAAAAATCATATTTTTAGTTAAGGATTATAATTGAGATAAAAATTTCTTGCCAATTCGAAGTCCACGATGGTCAATTCCATGACCCAAGCCATCTAAAGCATGATCTTCAAAAGGTATTTGTTCTTTTGTCAAAATTTCTTTGGCTTCCAAAAAACAATCAAAAGGAACAATATCATCGTCTTTGCCATGAATTAGGCAAATTTTTGGTTTTGATGATTCATTTTCACCAAGCAATTTTGGCAAGATCAATCTTCCAGAATAGGATATAACTCCATTAATTTTGCTAGGATTGCGAATCGCACTGTATTTTGCCATCATCGCTCCTTGTGAAAATCCAACTAGAATCAAATCAGAATATGTCAGATCAAATCTTTTTAGTTGGGAATCTAAAAATATATCCAGAATGCGATTGGCTTCTAAAACTTGTGGATACATGATTTGTGGATCGCGATTTGCCAATGAAAACCATTGATATCCACCAAAAACTGACCCTTCAAGAGGAAAAGGTGCGTTTGGTGAAACAAAATGAGCGTCAGGGACATCACGAGAAAAATCACGCGCCAAGGCAATTAAATCCTCACCTGACGAACCATATCCATGCAAAAAAACTATTAGCTTTTTGGGTTTTGCGGCAGATAATGGTGGTTTTTCAAAGAATTGCAATTCTTGTGCTTTGGCTTTCATCGTTACATTATTCAAATTAAATTTCCTCAAGGGTAAAAATGCTGACATTAAATAGCATCACCGTTCACAAAAACCAACAAATAATTTTCAAAAACCTAGGATTTTCCTGTGGTTTAGGATCTTGTTTGATTTTGTCTGGACAAAATGGTTCGGGGAAAACCACTTTATTAAAAACTATTGCCGGACTTTGCTGCCCAAGCTCAGGATCTATTTTGTGGAATGATGAAGATGTGCAAAATTTTCATTCCGACTTCACTTATGATATAAATTACATCGGACATAAAAACTTTTTAAAACCACAATTGTCGGTTTTGCAGAACATGTTGTTTTATGCTGATATATCAAATACTCGAATTGCACTACCTTCAGCTATAAAATATTTCGGATTAGA
>JBLHSZ010000094.1:0-4943 GCA_047627095.1 Rickettsiales bacterium | reverse complement strand
CCTTCTTCGACAATTTTACCATTCATAACCACGCATATTTTATCAGCATGCATGACGGTTGAAAGTCTGTGAGCAATAACAATTGTTGTTTTGCCTTTCATAAGCTTGTTTAGGGCATTTTTGACTAGATGCTCAGAAATTGGATCAAGAGCAGAAGTTGCCTCATCAAGTAGTAGAATTGGTGAATTATAAAGAATTGCCCTAGCGATAGCGATTCTTTGTCTTTGTCCACCAGAAAGCATAATGCCATTTTGACCAATTTTAGTGTGATATTTATTTGGTAAATCATCAATAAATTCATTGGCTTCAGCCATTTCGGCAGCTTTTATGATTTCTTCTTCAGTGGCATTTTCTTTGCCATAGCGGATATTTTCGATGATAGTATCATCAAACATCATTACTTCTTGATTGACTACCGACATTGACTGTCTTAAAGAATCAATGGTTATATCTTTTAGGTCATGGCCATCAAGGGTGATTTTTCCTGATTTTGGATCGTAAAATCTCAGGATCATACTCATGAGAGTTGATTTTCCTCCTCCGGATGGTCCAACTAGGGCCACAACCTTTCCGCTATCTATATTGAGATTTATACCGCTCAGAGTCACTTTATCTTCAGTATAACTAAAATGGACATGTTGGAATTTTATATTTCCTTTGGAATTTTTAATTATTTTTGCATTTGGCTTGTTTTTAATTCTTGGCTTTTGATCGATGGTAGTAAAATATCTTTCTGTGGCACCAAGACCTAGTTGAATCCCAGAATTCATACCAGAAACTGATTTTAGGGGCTTATAAGCCATCATCATAGCGGTAAGAAAGGAAAAGAAAGCACCAGTAGTGGTCGTTTCATTCAGCACCTGAAGACCACCATACCAAATCACACAAGCAACACCAACCCCACTAAGCATTTCAACAAAAGGAGAGGAAATTAGTGAAAGTCTAGATATTTTCTTACCGATCTTAGCCATGCGATCAATTACCTTGCTCATCCTACTCGCTTCAAATGCCTCGCAATTATACGATTTGACTAATTTTCCATATTGCAAACTATCATCCATCTGCGCAACAAACTTCTGAGCTAAAGCTTGATCTCCGAACGAAAGACCTCGGAGTTTTCTGCCAATTTTATAAACCGGATAAATAGCCAAAGGAAGGCCAACAAACGCAATCAGTGCCAATTCTAAACTTTGATAAAACATTACACCAACTAGCGCCAATAGAGTAACCAATTGTTTGAATAATCCATTTACTGCTGTTGAAATACCACCTGTAATTCTGCCAATGTCCATCATTATTTTCGAGATCATCTCACCAGAGGAAGATTTGTTAAGATCGGAAATATCTGAATAGATAAAGTGGCTATAAAGTTCTTTTCTGAGATCTGCGGAAATATAAATATTAACATAGCTCATGAGCAACATCTGAAAATAACTAGACATAGCTTTAATGACGGTAATGACCATTATGATCATTGGAATAATAACTAGAAATGACACATTCTTCTTAACAAAAACTTCATCCAAGGCGGGCTTCACCAGATAAGCAAGGTATGCAGTTGTCCCCGCGACCACAAACATCAATAATATTGAAAGAAAGAATTTAAATTTATAAGGAAAGACATAGGTGTTGAATAGCCTTTTGGCAAGATACCAATTGTCCTGATAATTCGGAAGGGTATTTGTTGATTTTTTATTTTTAGACACTCTTTTAGTTCTTTATTAAGGGGCACAAAAACTACTATTAAAAAAATAAACCACAATTAAAATTTCTTGAAATTTAAACATTTTTATAGTCTATTTACTGTTATAGTCTCTCTTTTTAAAGCAATTCAAGGCACATATGCAAAACCAAAAATATCACATTTCTCTAAGAATTATTCATTGGGCAATGGCCTTAATTATTATTTCTCTTCTGTCGGTTGGGTTTTATATGACCAATCTTCTTGATCCAGAAGACCCAAATAGAGGTTTTATTTATGGTTTACATAAGTCATTTGGTGCTTTGATTTTGTGTTTAATTGTTTTTCGAATTGTCGTTAGGTTTAGTACGTCCATTCCTCGACTTCCAGATTCTATTGGAAAATTAACTCAGAAATTTGCTCATCTTGCTCATATTCTTCTTTATACACTGATGATTTTGATGCCACTTAGTGGTTATTTGATGTCAAATTCATATGGATATCCGGTTCATATGTTTGGGATTCATCTTCCAATGATTGTGGAAAAAAATTATGAATTGGGAAAATTATTTGCTTTGGCACATCAAATTCTAGGTTTCTCTTTTGTGGTAATTTTGACTTTGCATATTGCTGGAGTTGTTAAGCATCGCTTTTTTGAAAAGCCTGAAAATGATGTTTTAAAAAGAATGACTTAGTGACCTGACAGAATTCGGAGCGGGCGAAGGATTTTTTTGCCAAGACCCGTTTCATGAGAAATCCCAAAATATCGATATATGTTAAAAAATAGAATAATCCCCTGTCTTGATGTCGCTAATGGTCGTGTGGTCAAAGGCATAAATTTTGAGAATTTAGTTGATGCTGGAGATCCTGTCGAGCAAGCAAAATTTTACTGCGATGCGGGAGCTGATGAACTTTGCTTTCTCGATATTACTGCTTCCAATGAAAACCGTGATGCGGTTTTTGATGTGATTGCGAAGGTTGCCAAAACCTGTTTCATTCCTCTCACGGTTGGTGGAGGAGTTCGTAAGGTTGAAGATATTCGCAAACTTTTGCTTTGTGGGGCGGACAAAGTTTCGATCAATAGTGCTGCAGTTTCAAATCCAGATTTAGTCAGGCAGGCAGCGGAGAAGTTTGGCAGTCAATGTGTCGTTGTGGCAATTGATGCTAAGAAAAATTCTTCTGGAAATTTTGAAATTTTTGTCAAAGGTGGCAGGGAAGCAACGGGAATTGATGCGGTTTTTTGGGCAAAGAAAATGCAAGATCTTGGTGCCGGAGAAATTCTTCTAACCTCGATGGACAAAGATGGAACCAAATCTGGATATGATTTGGAACTGCTTTCAATCATTTCATCAAGCGTGAATATCCCAGTCATTGCCTCTGGTGGAGTTGGAAACTTAGATCATCTCAAAGACGGAATTCAAGCAGGAGCTTCTGCTGTTCTTGCCGCTTCCATTTTTCATTTTAGAACGTATTGTATTGCCGAAGTTAAAGAATTTTTAGCCAGCGAGAATGTTGCAGTTCGAATTTAAAACCCTTTACTAAAAAATGGACGATAGCGTAATAAGGAATTTTAGAAATTTTGTCATCCTCTCCCTCTTATTCCTATTTGTTATACTTGGGTGTTTTTATCTGACAGGAGCACTAGTTCTAATTAGCATTAATAGTGATTGGACAATTATCAAAACCTATTTCGACCTCAGTATTATACAACAATATTGGGCGCTAACCAAGGCAATGATGAATTATTGGGGTTTTTATTTTAAACATTTCACTCAATTATCCTTCGATAGTTACAACTATTTTGTTCCCAAACTTTGGTTAGCGACCTTCTTTCCCTATTCAACTTTAGCGATTATAGCGGTTGTTTTTAGAGCTCCAATAGCTGATTTCAGACCATTCAAAGCAGAAGAATCAGTTTTTGGAACTGCAAGATGGGCGACTTCTAGTGATGTAAAAAAAATGGGTCTTCGTTCTAAAGAGGGCATGATGTTGGGAAAATATCAGGGAAAATTTCTGATAGCTGATGGATACCAACATTGTTTGCTATTTGCTCCAACTGGTTCTGGTAAAGGTGTTGGTTTTGCGATCCCAAATCTTCTCTTCTGGAAAGACTCAGTGATTGTTCATGATATTAAGCTGGAAAACTATGAAATTACTTCAGGTTGGAGAAGGGATAAAATGAAGCAAAAAGTGTTTTTGTGGAATCCGGCAGATCCTGATGGAATTTCTCATTGCTACAATCCGATGGATTGGATTAGTAAGAAACAAGGGCAGATGGTTGATGATGTGCAAAAAATTTGTAACTTCCTGCTTCCAGAGCAAGAATTTTGGCAAAATGAGGCAAGGGCGCTTCTAACCGGTATAATGCTCTATTTAGTTGCTGATCCCAATAAACCAACCACTCTGGGTGAAGTTGTTCGCACGCTTAGAAATGATGACGTGGTTTATAATCTGGCTGTTGTTCTGGACACTCTGGGCAAGAAAATCCATCCGGTTGCCTATATGAACATTGCCGCTTATTTACAAAAACCAGACAAAGAGCGTGGTTCGGTAACCTCTACCGCCAACTCCTCCTTGGAGCTTTGGGCAAATCCACTCATTGACACGACAACTGCCAGTAGTGATTTTAACATGCATGAATTTAAACTTACCCCCCACACTCTTTATTGCGGACTAACTCCTGATAATATTAGTCGATTAAAGCCTTTGATGGGAATTTTCTATCAACAATCCGCATCGTTCTTTACTTCTCACATACCAAGACCTGAAGAAAAAGTTGGTGTTTTGATGTTGATGGATGAGTTTCCGACACTCGGAAAAATGGAGCAGTTTCAGGCTGGTATTGCCTATTTTAGGGGATATAGAGTGCGTCTGATGTTGATTATTCAAGATACTGAGCAGCTCAAAGGAATTTATGAAGAAAGCGGAATGAACTCATTCTTGTCAAACTCAACCTACCGAATCACCTTTGCGGCCAACAACATGGAAACGGCTAATCTTATTTCTCAATTACTTGGAAATAAGTCTGTTGACCAAGTTTCTTACAACAAACCAAAATATTTGGATTTGAACCCTGGATCTAGATCACTGCATCTTTCCACTGTTCAAAGGGCGTTACTCCTTCCCCAAGAAGTTATTCAATTGCCAAGAGACGAAGAAATCATATTGATTGAATCTCAACCGGCGATCAAATGTAATAAAATTTTCTATTATAAAGAAAAATTATTCACTTCAAGATTATTGACAAAAATTGAAATTCAAG
>JBLHSZ010000093.1:0-5030 GCA_047627095.1 Rickettsiales bacterium | reverse complement strand
TGACAATCCTGATAATTTAACAAAATATCCTCTTTATGAAGAGTGTATTCATATTCGTTGATAATTGATTTTAGATTTTTTTCATCAATGAATTTGTTAACTGAAAGTTCAATTTTACAGTCTTTTATTACACCTCTCAATTCCTTTAAGCTGGAACTTCCAAGAATCGAAAAATGAAGTTTTTGCCTATTCTTTAAAGTTTCTAAAATTTGAGGAATTGTTCTTTCTAAATCATTTAACCACTGAAAACTAAGAGATGATATCGCCAAGTCAAAGCTAGATTTTTTAAAAGGTAAGAACTCAATATCTGCTACAATTTTAGCGTTTTTAAAAGCATTATTTGCAAGCATCTTTTCAGAAATATCTAATTGAAATATTTCTTTATTGGGAAATTTATCCAAAATTTTATTCGCAATAAATCCTGTTCCGGAACCTAGATCAATAATCTTTCTTGCATCCAAAATATCATTTTTTGCAATATCCACCAATCTACTGGACACCATTTTCTGCAAAATAGCGTTCTGATCGTAGCTTGAGATCGCTCTTGCGAAATTATTTTTTATTTGCGACTTATTGAAAATCATTGGTTTAATTTGCGATTATTTCTTTGAACTATCAATTCTATTTGCCTCTTCCTCAATCAATTTAACAATATGATCTGTCAGTTCATCAGAAGTAATTTTGTGACTTGGTTTACCTTTAATATAAACATTATGGCGATTATTTCCTCCGCCAGTAATCCCAATTTCAGTATGCGCCGCTTCCCCAAGACCATTAACAACGCATCCAAGAATTGAAACATCGAAAGATGTTTTGATATGTTCAATTCTTTTTTCAACTTCTGCCACAGTTTTTACCACATCAAAACCTTGTCTAGCACATGACGGGCAAGAAATCAAATTAACACCTCTGGCTCTTAACCCTAAAGATTTTAAAATCTGATAACCAACTTTGACTTCTTCAAATGGCTCAGCAGAAAGTGAAACACGCATAGTATCGCCGATTCCATTGGACAATAGATTTCCCAAACCAACCGAAGATTTTATCGTACCGGCCATCAAACCACCAGCTTCAGTAATTCCAATATGTAGAGGATAGTCACAAACTTCAGCAAGTTGCTTGTAGGCAGAAATCGCCAAAAGTGCGTCAGAGGCCTTAACACTTATTTTGGTTTCAAAAAAGTCATTATCTTCCAAAATTGCAATATGGCGCTGTGCAGATTCGACTAAGGCTTCTGGAGTTGGGGTTTTATATTTATTAAGTAAGTCTTGCTCCAAAGAACCTGCATTAACACCAATTCTAATAGCACATCCATAATCTTTGGCAGCTTTAATTACTTCTTTAACTTTGGCGTCACTGCCAATATTTCCCGGGTTAATTCGAAGACATTTAGCTCCAGCCTTTGCTGCCTCAATTCCTCTGCGATAATGAAAATGAATATCAGCAATAATTGGAACTTCTGAATATTTGACAATATCTTTCAAAGCTGTAGAAGAATCTTCATCAGGAATTGATATTCTCATCAAATCAGCTCCCATATCGACGCATTTTGCAACTTGACGAATTGTTCCTTGAACATCTGTTGTGAGTGTATTTGTCATTGACTGAACAGAAATTGGTGCGTCACCGCCAATTTTAACATTTCCGACAGAAATCTGTTTTGACTCTCTTCTTTTGATAAATCGATAAGGTCGAATATCAGCTATTGTCTGACTTAAACTCATGTATTTTTTCTTTAAGGTTGTTTAAAAATTGAATTATAGATTCTTTATCTTCAGCTAAAATTTTTGGATTTCTTAAAGTATTTTGAATAGCAGTGAAATCTTTAAATCCCGACCCAGCATATTTCTGGAAATTTTTAATATCAGGGATATTCAATAAACAAGATACTAAAATTGACCTTCTGGAACGCAATCCTTGATATTCTTCCTCCTTAAAAGCGCCCAATATTTTATCAATATTCTTCAAATAAAATTGCAAATAATATTCAATATAGTCACGATTTAAATGAAAAATTTCTTGCCATATTTGAAGGTTAGAATTTTGCAAACGAAAATGACGATTTAAAATTTCATCATCACAATTTTGAAAATCTTCCTTTGCTAAAAAGGCCAGAAATTGTGGCAGATGTGAAACTAGAGCAAATATCTTATCATGTTTTTTTGAATCAATAAATTCCGTCTTTGATCCAATTTTTTTCCAGAAATGTTGGATTTTGTCAATAGAATTTTTGTCATTAATTGCGCTTGAAGAAATGATAGTTTTCTTATCTAAGAATAAATCAGCATCAGAATTTTGAACTCCAGATTTCTCAGATCCAGCAATTGGGTGACAGGCAATAAAATTTTTTGATTTTTCCTGTAAAATTTCAGTCGAAACATTTGAAGAAAATTCTTGCAATGATCCAATATCAATAATCAAAGTCTGGCTAGTTATCTTTACTTTTATGTCTTGTAAAATATTTTCATAACTCAAAAGTGAAGAACAAATAATGATTAAATCATTGTCACTAAGTTGAGAAAAATCATAAATCCCGTCAATTATTTTATTTTCAAGAGCAAAGTCACTTTGTTTCTCATCAATATCAAAACCTAAAATATGTTCACTGGCGCCGTATTTCCTACAAGCTTTAGCGATACTACCGCCCATGAGTCCTAGGCCAATTACAATGATGTTTTTGAATAGAAATTCTGACTGCGTTTTATTTATCATTTTAGAAAAATAGATATTTACTTTTACGGGTAGTATTTATAGTTTTATCTAGCAAATCAATTCATTAATCATCTTATGAAAAAAATTCTATTTATTTCCTTATTTAGCCTCTTCTTATCATCTTGCGTAGGAGGAAAAGTATTGGACGTTAAAAGTCCTTGTGTTTCGACCGAAGACGGCCCTTGTGGACCAAAAAAATCGATCAATAACTGGTGGATGAAAAACAATACTACTAACTCTTAAATTATAAAAATATGGGATTTGCAGATAAATATGCCAAGAAAGGTGGAAACACAATAACACAATTAACTAAAGAGCATAAAAGCACAATAGACTCAATAAAACCAAACGAACCACAAAAGGCCAGTAAAGAATCTTTTAGTGATAAAAACTCAGAAATCGACCCAATTAAAAAAAGCCAAGCAAGCTTGATTTATTTAGTAAAAGGTGTTGATGACAACCGTAATGCTTGGTATTATGTTCTAGTTGAAAGATTGAAATTATCTATGTTTCTAAAAGCTCTAAATGATGATATAATCCATTTAGAAAATTATGGAAAAATACTATATTCAGCATATGGAGATGAGCCACCTGAAAACGTTACCGACAAGCTAAAAAAAGAATATGGCATACAATAAATTTATTATAAATAATAATTATCAAACAAACTTAGAATTCAAAATGACTAAAGACGCAACTTTTTCATCATTTGAAAATAACGAATTAAAAAGTAATGCTGAACTGGTTTACCTAGTCAAAGGCATTGATGCTAATCGCAGTGCTTGGTATTATGTTTTAGTCGAAAAAGAAAAATTATCCGGTTTTTTAAAAGCACTTAATGACGACGTAATTCATCTAGAAAGCTACGGTCAAATCCTTCATTCTGCATATGGTGATGAACCAACTGAAGAAATAACTAAAAAAGTTAAAGAAGATTATGGTATACAATAACCACAATCTATAACTTCACTTGACGTTGTATCATCCCAACAAGCTAGCAAGTGGCAACTAAGTTCACCACTTATTGAAAAAACTTATTTAGAAAATGTTCAAGAAAACACTCAACAAAATTCGTAATCTGATAATGAAACACCCTATAAAGTCCATATTAATTTTCTTTGTTATTATTACCTACTCAGCAATATCTTACTCCAAAAATGACAGCCTGAAACTCACTCTAAATCTTCCTACACAGAAAACTAAAAAATTTGATAATAATGATTTCTTAACAGATATAGTTAAGCGAATCAAAGAAGACTACGTCGAAGAAAAAACCGACAAGGATCTTTCTGAAGCTGCAGCCTCTGGAATCCTATCTTCTCTTGACCCTCATTCATCATATCTCAATGAAGATGATCTAAAAGAAATGACCGTACAAACAAATGGTGAATTTGGAGGGCTTGGAATTGAAATTACCACCGAATTATCTTTGATAAAAATCATTTCTCCTATTGAAGGAACTCCAGCAGCAAAAGCAGGAATTCAAGCTGGAGACTATATCAGCAGAATCAACAGCAAGTCAGTTGTTGGGATGAAGATCGGAGATGTAGTCAAAAAATTACGTGGTAAACCAGGAACAAAAGTTGCAATCACGATCCTTAGAAAAAACGAAAAAGCACCTATAGAACTAGTCATAGAAAGACAAATAATCAAAATTAAGGCAGTTAGATCAAGCAAAGAAGGGGACATTGCTTATGTAAAAATCAATAGCTTTTCCGGACAAGCCTCATCTGGAACAAAAGAAGAATTGAAAAAACTTATCAAAGAAATTGGTCGTGATAAAATAAAAGGAATAGTTTTGGACCTAAGAAACAATCCGGGAGGATTGCTTAACGAAGCCGTAAAAGTCAGTGATATATTCTTAGATAAGGGACAAATAATTGTTTCAATAACAGGTAGAAAAAAATCCAAATCCACAATCTATAAAGATGGAGAAAATCAAGATTTGACAAAGGACATTCCTCTTGCTGTTTTGATAAATGCGGGCTCAGCTTCAGCTTCTGAAATTGTTTCTGGAGCACTTCAAGATCATAAAAGAGCGATTATTTTAGGATCTAAATCCTTTGGAAAAGGATCGGTTCAATCAATTGTTCCACTTGATAAAAATAATGGTGCAATAAAAATGACCACAGCTCTTTACTATACCCCACTAGGAAAATCAATTCAAGCTGATGGAATTCATCCGGATGTAATTGTTAATGATTTAACGGTCAAAATATCTAAGAATGATACCGAAGTCAGATCTGAAGAATCACTAGAAGGTCATTTAAAAAACCAAATCGAAGAAGAAATTAAATCAGCAAAAGTTTCTGGAGAAG
>JBLHSZ010000092.1:0-5042 GCA_047627095.1 Rickettsiales bacterium | reverse complement strand
GGAGCTTTTTTCAAGATGCTAGAAAGTGGTATTTATTTCGCTACGTGCAGCCTATTTGCCACAGGACATTATTGTTTTTTATGGTTTCGGTTACGGGTTTTGTGAGTTATGTTCTAATAATGACGATTGTAAATTCTTTTCCAATTAAAGAAAAAGTTGGAATTTCGATTCGCCCTAAAGACCAATCACGTTATTTTCCGGTCATCAAAACTCTTAAAGATTCGATTGAAGTTCATACTGTTGATGAGGCAGTTTTAAAATACCTACTAACCAGATATGTTGAAAAAAGAGAAGGTTATGATTTTAGCAAGACCAATATTTCGGCTTTGAATGATCAGATGAATTATGTCAAAAACAATTCATCATTAAAAGAATATCAGAATTTCCAAGGTTTTTTGAATAAGAAAAATCCCAATAGTCCAATCATTTATTTTGGTCGTGATTTTCAAAGAATTGCTGGAATTGATTTAGTGATATTTCCTAAAAAAGAAGATGCTAATTTCATCAGCAGGGCAAAGAATTTTGTGATTAGTGAAGTTCCTGATCGAGCTGAAATTTATTACACAATTACCACCAAAATTAACTCAAAAACCAAATCAACTCAGCAATATTTAGCAAGGATTGGTTTCAAATTTTCTGGAGTTGATGCCAAACAAGCTGCGGGATCAAAAATAGATTTCATGATTACTTCTTACAAAATTTACAAAATAAAATGAAAAAATTAGCGCTAATTTTTCTCCTAATTTCAGCTTTATTCACCCATGGATTTGTTGATGCAAACGCCTCTCAATTGCCTAGATATCTGGGTAAGGAAAAGAAATTCCGCATGTTCATTTACAACCCGTACGATGTTTATCGATACGTTGGAAATTACAATTACCACGGATTTATTGAATTTCAAAGTCCTTCAAAATCAAGTGGTGGCATTTCTTCATCAATCAGCGCATCGAATCAATCCTCTGGAGGTGCTAATGAACAAATTTCAGAAGTTGCAATCGGAAATTCTGATGCGTGGCTGTGGAAAATTTCATCAAGCAAAAAACGTCTTTACCTAAAGCCGGTTGGAGACAATGCCAACACCAATATGACTGTCAAAACCAGCTTGGGAAGAATCTACAACTTTGAACTAATCGCCAGAACACCAACAGGACCTGACGATGAAAATCTTATTTATGCAGTAAAATTCGTCTATCCAGATGACGCTGATAAAAATATTTTTGAATTTCCCAAAACCCCACCTTCTGATGAGCCAGATATGAGAAATCTAAGTATCTACAATTTCAACTATGAATACACGGGTTCACCAACAATTTCTCCAATGAAAGTGTTTGATAATGGTGAATTTACCTATTTCCAATTTGCTTCCAAAGGTGCTGAATTGCCAGCAATTTTTGCAGTTGACGCTGATGGATTTGAATCTTTGCTCAACTTCAGGGTGGCGGGAGACTACATAATAGCAGAAAGGTTGGGTGCGCAATTCACTTTGAGAAATGGCAACCAAATTGCCTGTGTCTACAATAACAATCTTTTGCGTAGTGGAAAACCTGTGAAGGAAACGCCTTATTCTGGATCTATGTCACTGAAACTTTCACCTCAGAGTCAAACTCTAAAACCTCAAAGTTACAGCAACAATCCGCCTTCTTCACCAATGTCTCCAAATGGATTTAATTAATGATTATTAAAATAAAAAATCTACGAGTTGAAACTTCTTTGGGCATCTATGAGTGGGAAAAAACCCATCCTAGAACCTTGGTTTTTAATGCCCAAATGGAAGGAAATTTCGACAAATCGATCATTAGCGACAAAATCGAAGACACTTTAGACTATGATAAAATCACCAATCAAATCCTTGATTACACCAAGAACAACTATTGTCATTTGATTGAAAAAATGGTCGGAGAAATTTTGGATTTGATCATGCAAGATCACAGAATATCAAAAGCTACATTGGAAATCGACAAAGTTGGGGTTTATGATTTTGTTGATTCATTTTCAATTACTCAAACTAAAACTAGAACATAAAGAACATGATTCTCCTAATCGACAATTACGACAGCTTTACCTACAACCTCTATCACTATGTTCTTGAGGCTGGAGAAGAAGAAGTTTTGGTCAAACGCAATGACCAAATCACAATTGAGCAAATCAAAGAACTAAATCCAAAAGCAATCATTCTTTCTCCAGGGCCTTGCTCTCCTGATGAAGCCGGAATTTGTTTGGATGTGATTAGCGAGCTAAAAGGTCAATATCCGATTTTGGGTGTGTGCCTAGGTCATCAATCAATTGGTCAGGCTTTCGGCGGCAAGGTGATAAAAACTTATCCAATGCATGGAAAGGTAAGCGAAATTTTTCATTTTGGGAAAAGTGTTTTTAAAGACATTCCAACTCCATTCAAGGCTACAAGATATCATTCTTTGACTATTGAAACTGAATCTTTTCCGGAAGATTTAGAAATTACTGCTTACACAAAAGATGGAATCATTATGGGAGTTTGTCACAAAAAATTCAATATTCATGGAGTCCAATTTCACCCTGAATCTATTGCTTCTGAGCATGGTCACAAGCTGATTAGGAACTTTATTGATTTGATATGATGGATTTAAGATTATTTAGTCAAAGTGATTATTCGCAAACGTTCTCCAAGCTTTATGAGGGAAAGCTGCAAGATGAAGAGGCTAAAGAATTTCTTATTCAGCTCAATCAGATTGGATTTTCTTCATCATCTTTTATGGCCGCAATGCAGATATTTAGGCCGCTTTGCAAAGCAGTAAATGCTCCGATCGACGCAATTGATGTTTGCGGAACTGGCGGTGATAAATTAAATACTTTGAACATATCAACCGCGGTGGCATTGCTTGTTTCGTCTTGTGGTGTTCCGGTTGCAAAGCATGGCAATAAAGCAATCTCATCAAAGTCAGGATCGGCAGATGTTTTGTTTGAGCTGGGAATTGACATCATGGCAGATCAGGAAACGATTGAAAAATCACTTTATCAAAACAATCTTTGTTTCATGTTTGCCCCACTTTATCACGAAGCTTTCAAAGCGGTTGCTAATATTCGGGCAAAAATTGCTATTCCAACAATTTTCAATTTCTTGGGGCCATTATTGAACCCTGCTAATACCAAATTGCAATTGATTGGAACTTCCAATGAAAAAACAATGCGGCCGATGATTGAAGCTTTGAAAGCTCGGGGCAGTAAAAAAGTTTTTATCGTTCATGGTTTGGATGGAATGGATGAAATCAGCATCTCGACAGATTCCCTCATCATAAAATTAGAAGATGGAAATATTAGCGAGGTACAAACCATCAATCCGATGGACTATGGAATGAAAAAATCTCCCATTGAATCAATCAAAGGTGGTGATGCCAAGCATAATGCACAAAAAATTATTGAACTTTTTGATGGCGCAGATTCTGCCTATCAAGATATCGTGGTTCTAAATTCTGCTTTTGCTTTTCTTGTTGCAAGTAAGGTGAAAAATGTTGAAGAAGGAATTAAGATTGCAAAAGATGCCATTAAAAGCGGGAAAGTAAAAAATCATCTAAAGAAACTAACTAAAAATAAATATGAATAATAAAGAACCATTCGACATTTTCTCAAAATGGATTAACGAAGCACAAGAAAACTCAAAAATTGTTGAGCCAACTGCAATGTGTTTATCGACAGTTGATGAAGAAAGCAAACCATCATCGAGAATGGTTTTGCTTAAAAAATTCGATGAAAAAGGATTTTGTTTTTTCACTAATTTGACCAGCAGAAAAGGTGGCGAACTTGATAATAATCAAAATGTTGCTCTTTGTTTTTATTGGGGATCTTTTGGCAGGCAGGTTCGAATTGAAGGCGAGGTTGAGGCGGTTAGTGATATTGAAGCTGACGATTATTTTGCATCCAGAAGAAGAGAAAGCCAGATTGGAGCTTGGGCGTCAAAACAGTCACAAGAGATGGCAAGTGATGAAGAATTTGCAACAAGAATCAAAGAGAGTGAAGAAAAATTTGAAGGCAAAGATGTTTCTCGCCCACCATTTTGGTCTGGTTTTAGGTGCAAACCAACCAGAATTGAGTTTTGGGAAGATGGTGATTTTAGGATACATACCAGAACCATTTATCAAAAATCTGGTGATGCTTGGAAGATATCTAGAATTTATCCTTAGATCTTATCCAAATATGATGAAATGAAATCGTTTCATTTTCCAAAATGAGAAGGTGGATTAATTACCATCTTATTTCCCAATTTGTCATTAGTGTAAAATTTCAGTTAATTCGATGACATCTACGTTATGTAATATCTTTATTTCCTATTTTTCTATCCTCATTTATTCACTTTGTCATCCTCGCGAAGGCGGTAATACATGAGGTCTGCAACGCAAACTAAATTACTTAGTATGTTTTAGATTCCTCATGGATACCCGCCTTCGCGAGGATGGCAAAGTGGGGAATTGGGATGATAAATATAAAATATGATGAAAAGTTGCAAAGAGATAGGGAATCGCTACCACACCTAAACCTAAACCTAAACCTACACTCAAACCCAAGCCCAAGCCCAAGCCCAAGCCCAAGCCCAAGCCCAAGCCCAAGCCTAAGCCTAAGCCTAAGCCTAAGCCCAAGCCTAAGCCTTGTAACTTTGGATAATAATATCACCTATCGATTTTGCCAATTCGACATCTTCAAAACTTTTTCGTCTGACCAAACCAACTTCGCGTGATTTTTTAGGGACAAAAGAAAGCACTTTTAGATTTTTCTCATCAAGGCAGGATAATTTTGGCAACAAAGCAGCTCCATTATTGATCCTGATCATGCTTTTTACCGTTTCTATGTTGGTTGCATAAAAATCACTAAAAGAGTTCTGGTGATACATATCACAGATTTTCTTGATGTTATCTGACATGCAATTTCCTTCCTCAAGCAAAATCAATTTCTTTTCTTCCATTATTTGCGGAAAATCTTTCTGTGACAATTTGGAGTCTTTTGGCAAAGTCAGTAGAAATTCTTCATCATATGATTTGTAATATTCTAAATTGTCCTCGATCAAATTCCCAAAA
>JBLHSZ010000091.1:0-5099 GCA_047627095.1 Rickettsiales bacterium | reverse complement strand
ATCCTTAAGCAACATTTTAGCAATCGTATCACCTACTGATTATGCAGAATAGTGTCTAGAACAGTCCTTTTTGGATCTTTTGATTTCGCACATAAAAAAGTTGTAATTATTTTTCTATTTTTTGCTCTAATCAATTCAATGAAACTGATATCCATTCCTTTTTAATATTTCACACTTATCCCGACATTTATGCTTCCATATCCAGGTCCTTCATCCGGAAGAAGAATTGATGGGGTGAGGCTTAGGCCCGATGTGAAGTCTCCTTTGATAATTTTATATTCTAATGGTGTTTGTAAAATAATATCACCAACCAGCTCATTGCTTGTTTTTGTGTCATCGAGGTGGCTATTATCTTGAATATGTGGAAGTTCGAATCTCGCCCCTGCGGATTTATCAAATGTATGAATTCCTTCAGACCAATCCTGTTTTGCTGAGAATCTTTGGGTGGCTGAATTATCAATTTTTAAATTATTTTTTTTCAAGACATACGATCTGTGCCTTTCATAAGGAATCTGAAAATCGTGTTCATCAAACCAATGATCTATGTTGTTAGTGGATGGATCAGAATTTGCAAGATTGGGGAGCAATAAGATTATGAGAAATAATGATAGATATTTTTTGTTTCTAAGCATTTGTATTTGGATTTCACCTTATAATTTTATCATGATCTAGCACACAGATCTTGAGCGATGATTGGAAAATAATCAATTACCATTTTAATAATAATTTGCCAATAAGAGTTCCAATCAGAGCAAGAACTACCATTGGTATGTAGTGCCAAATTAAAATATGAGATAAAGAATCATTTGCCTCAGAGAGCCTCAAAATCAGACATCCCAAAGAACTAGAGGCCAGAACGCTAAATAATCCAGCTTGAAGTGGCCTGATTGTAGCGCCTTTTTTCAAGATTATGAAAATCAAAATAGCCGGAATGAAGGACAAAAATGTGATGCAGGCACTGCAGATCATTTTGTGGGGGATTTCTGGATAGATTAATTCTGGGCTGCTATCTGGGATAAAAATTTGAAAGATAAGTAAAGATGCTAGCAGAAGAAAAAAAACATAAGGCAATTTTATCAATCTTGATTTTTGGTAAAGATCTGGATAGATATTGAGAGTGGCTGCAATGATGCTGGCGAGGAATAGAAAGAAAATGAGAAAAATTTCTGCGGTGAATAATGGGCGCATAAATTGCAAAGCAAGATCTGGTCTTAATCCTAAAAATGTTTGTGCAATTATCGCATAAATACCACAGATAAGCAGTAAATACGACACCCATTTTATGGGTTTTATCATCGGCTTTATTGCCTTTGCTTCATTGCTTAATTTTGTGATTAAATCGATTGTTTGTGTCATGTTTTATGAAATCCAAATTTTATTCTAATTTTTTTTATTGCTCGATGAGCAGCAACTTTTACAGCTGATTCACCCATTCCAATCCTGGCGGCAACTTCTTTGGCGGTATATCCTTCAATATGAAGCATGTGCAAAATCTTCTTATGTTTTTGATCAACATCTACCAATAGATCTCCTTTATATTCGCTACCTATGTCATCTTTGGTTACATCTGCCAAAATATTTTCCAACTCTGCAATATCTGTGGTTTTGTGGCGCATTTGAGAATAGTACTTGCGCAGATAATCGGTGATACGGAAATTCGCGATCGCCATCAACCAAGGCATTATTGGTCTTTGGCCGTCATAAGTATGGCGAGCTTTGTGGATGGAAATTAGGATTTCTTGGAGAACATCTTCGACATCAGCGCTAGTGATTTTTCTGGCCACAACAAAGCGCAATTGAAATGTGGCTTTGGTCAAAAATTCCTTATAAGCGATTTGATCACCAACAAGGCCAGCAATCATCAAATCCATTAATATTTTATTTTTACTATCCATTTTAACGATTTGCTAATAATCAGCGAATATCTTGATATGAACATACTATTACATTGAAAATTAGATTAACTGTAAAGCCAAATATTTCTATTTTATTAAAAATAAATCACAGGATGTAACTTTTCATGAATATCTGGCGAATTACATTGTATGGACAACTAAATATTTAATTTTGTTATCCAATTTTTTAACTCTTATTAATTATATAAAATCAAATTATGTCAAAAAAATCTCAATTCTTAAAATCAGCTAAATTAGCAATCGCCGGAATAATCCTTACTTCTGGAGTGGCGGCTTGTGGAATGTTGTCTGACAAGCATAAGTGCTCATCTAAAAATGATTGTTCATCTAAAGTTCAGGAAGGAAAATCAAAATGCTCTGCAAATGGTTGCTCTGCGGCTAAAAAATAATTTTATCATAGCATTTCTCACCAAAAATTAGTTTTGTGAGCATAAATATATGATTTATTTCTAGAAGAAAAACCTCTAATATCTTGATGTATAAAAGGTTTTTCTTCTAAGCTATCACCCCGACATTATGCTCATTGGATCTTAAAGGGTGAGTTTTGTTATTATCAATTTTAAATAAAATTTTATGATCTTCTGCCCAATAAAAATTAACCATCTTCGCTGTTTAATAAAAAACCTTTACAGCAAATATGTAAATTTCTTAGAAAAATACCTATCCTCAATTTTGCTTTTGTCGGTTAGAATTTGGGTGGGTCTGGTCTTCTTAAAAAGCGGATTAACAAAATTCTCCAATATTGATCAAACAATTCTGCTCTTTACCTATGAATATGAGGTTCCGATTTTTTCACCAACTTTTGCCGCAATATCAGCGACAACTTCTGAACTTGTTTTTGGAATATCCTTGATTATTGGCCTTCTAACTCGTCTTGCTGCCGTGCCTTTGATCATCATGACTTTAGTAATTCAGTTTTTTGTTTTCCAAAACCAAGAACATTTTTATTGGTTATTACTACTTTCTACTTCGGCAATCTATGGTGGTGGAAAGCTATCTATTGATGAAGTAGTTACCAAATTATGCAAAAATTTATCACCCTTTAAGATTAAAGATGCCCAAAAATAAAGAACCTAAATAATGTTAAATCTCATCTTTCTGGCTTAATCCAGAAAACGGCAGTTAAAAACCAATTTATGCCGTCATTTCTCAGCATATTTAGATTCAAGGAAAAATATTATGCACCTAGTGGCGCATTAAAATTTTCCTCAAAGTTATCTATGTCACGATCTGAAGATATAAATTAGGTTTTAACTGCTGTTTCTAGGTTAAAGATGATATTTTACAAAGATTCTTCTGAAAATTTTTTCAAAAGAAAACTAAAAACATTAAACAATGTCGTTTATAATAAAATCAGCAATATTGCTAACTTTGACCTTTATTAATATTAATGCTTTTGCAAAACCAAATAACGATATGGATAAGAACATCGCAAATTTAACAGACATCCAAAGATATGTAACACAGCATGACGGCACAGAAAGACCTTTTGAGAATGAATATTGGGATAATAAACTCGAGGGAATATATGTCGATGTAGTCTCTGGAGAAGCTTTGTTTTCTTCTAAAGATAAATATGATTCTAAAACTGGTTGGCCAAGCTTTACCAAACCAATAAAAGATCAAGAAATTGTTGCCAAAAAAGATCAGAAATTAGGAATGACTAGAATTGAAGCGAGATCCAAAACCTCCGATTCTCACTTAGGACATATTTTTAACGACGGACCAGTAGAGCAGGGTGGGTCACGCTATTGTATTAATTCTGCAGCCTTACGCTTTATTTCTAAAGAAGATTTGGAAAAAGAAGGATATGAAGAATTTGCCTCATTATTTGAAGAAAAATCATCTAAAATAAGCAATAATCATGAAAAAGCGATCTTAGCTGGCGGATGTTTTTGGGGTATGGAAGAATTGGTCAGAAAACTAGACGGCATTAAAGATATTAAAGCCGGATATAGCGGTGGAATCATCAAAAACCCTCCTTATGCACTTGTTAGCACTGGACTGACAGGTCATGCTGAATCCATTGAAGTCACATTCGATCCGACAAAAATCAGCTATGAAACCATCTTGAGATTCTTCTTTCAAATCCACAATCCAACAACATTGAATCAGCAAGGAAACGACAAAGGCAGCCAATATCGTTCGGCTATATTTTATACCAATGATCAGCAAAAAATAATCGCCGAAGATATCATTGAAAAAGCCAATAAATCAGGAGTTTTCCCTGGAAAAATTGTCACCGAACTATCAAAAGCCAATGGCTTCTATGATGCTGAAGATTATCATCAGGATTATTTGCAGACCAATCCAAATGGCTACACATGTCATCAAATCAGGAAGGATTGGGTTTTCTAGAAAAAAGAAGATTTATGTTATTGGTAACTTCAAATCACTCTTAAGTTCTGAAGTTGCTATTCACTTGATGTTCCAACCTTTTTCCGAAAAGATTTCAGGCAAAGAAATATCAAAACTATACCCAGCAAAACTCGAAAAAATTATCGTTCAGAATTTAAGGTCTAATCTTTTAAATTAGCGTTAGATTCTGATCAGTCATCAGCTTAAACAGCTAGATATTTTCAGAATCAATATCAGCACTTTTCACGGTTGTATATCCAATTACTAAAATTCTAACAAAAATAATCAAAAAAATATGACTGGTAACGCAAGTTATTTTGAAGAAATAAAAAGTCTTAAAAAAGAACTATCACTAGTCAAACAGGACTGAAATCTATTAAAAAGGACGGACGCTTAACGGCCGCGAAAGAATCACGTTAAGGTGCGGCATGGAAAAAAATAACTGCAATTCTCAAAATGATAATTGCATCAACAGCAACTATGGCAAATATTATAATTCATCATTTCCAATTACGAATTTATTCAAATTCATGAATGATTCCAGCAGTGTTTATTGCGAATGGTTGAATATCCTTCCGAGCAACAGGGTTATAGATAATCAATAATTAAAACTGCAGATAAAACAGTTTTTGTGTTTAACCGCAATGTTTATGGAGCTCGCAGAATTGCCAAAATATTAGCCAAAAAATCTGCCTAATTTAGTGTACGATCTATACTGCTTAGACACTTAGACCCGATAAACCAAGTTAATCTCCCCAAAAATCACACATTTAAAAAAAATTGTCCAAATTGACAAAAGTCAATTACGCAATAATTCTATTAAAT
>JBLHSZ010000090.1:0-5114 GCA_047627095.1 Rickettsiales bacterium | reverse complement strand
ATTCTATTGAAAAGCAATTTCAAATAAATGCATTAGGGGCTTTGCGCGTTACGGAAGGATTGATTAACAATCTTCATAAAACTTCTAAAATTGCAATTATTACCAGTAGAATGGGATCGATTGCTGATAATGGAAGCGGGAGAAGATATGGATACAGAATGTCTAAAGCCGCCCTCAATGCTGCTGGAAAATCCCTAGCAATAGATTTGGAGCCTAGGGGAATTGCTGTAGGAATATTTCACCCCGGCTTAGTATCGACTGATATGATTGGAGGAAATGGAGACATATCTCCAGATGAAGCTGCAACAAGAATTGCGCGATTAATAGATAAATTAGCTATTTCTAATAGCGGAACATTTTGGCATTCAAATGGTGAAATTTTGCCTTGGTAATAGGGGAAAAGTGAAATCATAAAAAGAAAAAATATCAGCTAATTTAGCTAATAATTACTAATGTTCTTGAACTGAATTTGTTGAAAAAGAAACGTTCCGAGTTTTACCCTTATTTCCACCCATTCTTATAATGGATTCGGGTTTTTTCTCTATAAAAGATTTGAGGTACGAAAAAATATTCCGACTTTTTTCTTCAATAGTAACAGATTCTGAACTTTTAGTTTGTAATGTACTTTTTTCTCCTCTTGATACATAAAGATTGTCAAGATTCATCGCAGCAGCAAGCAGCCAAGCATCTAGTTTGTCTATTTCTTCTCCTTTATTGACTTGAGTTTTTGTTAATCTAACGGCCATATCCACAGCTACACCATGTTTCGATTGTCCATGAACACGAACACATTTTCTTAAAACCTGAGATAAAATATGTTTTGCAGATTCTTTTTTATGATCATCACTTTGATATGTTTCTAGAGGTTTAATATGAAAAACCACCTCCTTAAGAACCATTTCCCCTGTATCAACAAAACATAATCCATCCATGTATCCCTCATCACCTTCAATCTGGCAATTCACTTTTGTTGATGGATGTTCTTGCTGCAAAATTTCAACATTCTTTTTTTCTAAAAATGCCGCTAAGAATATTTCTTCTATTGGTGATAATTCTGATTCCTTGATTCTATTGATCATCTCCTTGGCAACATATTGCTCATCTTCAATCTCTCTAAACTCTTTAACATAAACCTCTTTAGCTGCTTCATATTGATCATCTACCTCTTCTTGATTATCGACGTTACCCCATATTTTAACAAAGCTGTATTTTACTGATCCATCCCTTCTTAAGCTTCCTAAATGCTGAATTGATCCTTCTTTACCACCTATTACAGAGGTAATATTATTCGGCTCTAAAACTTTCGCCGCCTCATTAATATAATGAGCAGAAAGAAATTCAGCTTCTTCGGGATAAATAAGCTGTCCTTTATCTATTTTTGTACGTATTTTATTAAAATCGATAATGACGCCAGGAGCTCTCTTTTTTAAAGCTTTTCTTGCATATTTAAGAGCTGAAAAGGCTTTATCTTTATTGTAAATAGGTTCTTCATAATTTGACGGATTTCTAGCATTGTAAAAAAACACCAGACTACCATTTCCCGAGTGTCGGATGTAAGGCAATAAAACTTGACCATCTTTGTTGAGTTCTATTATTTCATATGGTGCTTTTTCTGATTCTTGAGTCATATTTGTATTATGAAAATAATTGTTTGTTAGGCATTGTTAGTTAAAAATCTCAGCATAATTATATTTATTGTCCGTAAAGGATTGATAAATTCTTGCCAAGAATGAGATAATGAATAATAAAAAAATAAAGGGTCGGATTTTGACGGAGTTTTTTATAATGTAATTGTTTAATTATTTTTAAATTTTCTGCCATCATCTCATCATGCCGGAGATAGATTTTATTTATCAGCTTTGCGGATTTATAAAATCCTCATCCGGTACCTCATGAGATATATTCCTTTTATTTTGTTTAGTGTGTATTTTGGAGTTTGTCTCACGAGGTGACGAATCAATAATCTCTAAATCATCTAAGCTGATAAAGAGATTGTATGTGCGTCATGACGGAATATTTCATGATGGAGTTTATTGCGGAATTGTTTGCAGTTTTTATTTGCCGAACTTTCTATCAGACGCATTATTCAATTTGAGATAATTGGTAGATTATGATCAAGATTCATCCATTTTCTTTCCTTTTCCGTCATATCCAACAATCAAAACATGATCCCTATTTAGTCCTCTGGGATTGTCGGTTCCGCAAGAGTTGGCAATTATTGATAATTCTTTGACCATATTTTTGGCAAAATTTGACACTCTAATGGCTTTATCTTGTGGATCTAATCCATGTTGTAATTTTTTCTTATGGGTAGTAATTCCTGTTGGGCAAGTGTTTTTGTTGCAATGTAGGGCTTGAATGCAACCCAAAGCGAACATAAACCCTCTGGCTGAAACAACAAAATCAGCTCCAGCACACAATGCCCAAGCTGCTTCTGCGGGGTTTAATAATTTTCCGCTAGCAATGATTTTGATCCGATCCTTCAATTTGTGTTTATTGAGGATGTTGATCACTTTTGGCAATGCATCACTAATTGGAATTCCCATATTGTCCATAAGACTTAAAGGAGCTGCTCCTGTTCCTCCTTCTGAGCTATCAATGGCGATAAAATCTGGTGCAGACTCAATACCTCGTTTATTGATTATTTCGCATAAATCATCAACCCAATATGAACCTATGACCGTTTTAAAACCCACGGGTTTTCCAGTTGTTTCTCGAACGTATTGGACCATATCAAGCAAATCATCCAAAGAATTTATCTCCGAATGTCTGTTGGGACTAAGTGTATCTTTTCCTTCCTCAACACCTCTGATAATGGCAATTTCTTTGGTAACTTTTGCTCCTGGTAATATTCCTCCTTTACCGGGTTTGGCTCCTTGACTTAATTTGATCTCAAACATTTTTACTTGTTCGTGATCGGCGATCGCTTTTAATTTTTCTTCATCAAAACCACCTTCTGGTTTTCTGACCCCAAATTTTGCTGTACCAATTTGATAGATCAGATCACAATCACCTTCCAAATGGTAGGAAGACAATCCTCCTTCTCCGGTATTTAGCCATATTCCAGCCATTTTTGCGCCTCTGGATAAGGCTTTTATGGCAGGAGCGGAAATCGCTCCATAGCTCATGGCAGAAATATTGATGATGGAGTTGGTTGTGTAGGGATTTTTAGCGTAAGGACCAATAATTATGTTTGCAGGAGCTTTGGAATCTTTTGATAAGGTGGGAAATAGAGAGCTGACAAAATGATACGATCCTTGAGTGTGGATATTTTTTGTGGAACCAAATGCCACGGTTGAATCAACATTTTTGGCCGCCCGATAACACCAACTACGCTGCGATCTATTAAAAGGCATTTCATCTCGATCTAATGCAAAGAAATATTGTCTTAAAAAACCACCAATATGTTCAAAAAAATAACGAAAATTTGCTACTATTGGATAGTTTCTGCGTAAAGTGCTTTTTCTTTGAAATCTATCATAAATATACAAAACTATTAGGCCCAAAATAAGTGAGATGAAGATCAGGATAAAGGCGTAAATTAGCAATTCTAAAGTAATTAATATTTCTGAGGGGATATGATTTATCATGGATTAAGTATTAGATTTATAGAATTTAAAGGGATAATTGGTCTAATGTTGCTGGTATCCCACTAAAATTTAGGTGTTTACATTGCCGATAATAATCCTCGGTGCCGGTCTTAGTTTGTAAATGCGACCTTTTGTTTACTAAAATTAGAGACAAAATAATTATATTTAGTGCTATTTTATTTTATTTTTAACAAACATATGCCACTGAAAATTAGGGATTTTATTGATTTTTTCCAAAAGAACTAACTTTTTTCTAATCAAAAATTTGGATTTGAATTCATTTGAAATGTTGGTGAGGGTGGTTTGAAGAATGGGCTTTGCTTTGTATTTTTCAGATAGATTAGTATCGGGACTCACCACCACGCAAACCCAGCGTGTTGTGTTTATTTGCCGCAAGGACTATCGTATTCACACAAGTCCCGACGCGGATGATTATCCAGTAAAAAACTTTTCTGGCAAGAGAAATTTTAGGTTTGGAAAGTGGATCTAATAAATTAACCAACTTTTTATTGGCTCTTTTTCAAAATTAGTAGGTAAATTAATTTCTCACTTAAAAAACAATCTTGATCTTGCTCATGAGGATCATCTTGTTTCCGCCTTGCCATCCCTGCCTGTGCGAGGATGGCAAGGTGGAAAATAAGGATGGTTTTTGAAATAAGAAATTGACTTACCCAATCATTTTGAAAAAGATCCTTTTTATTGATAAATTATAATCCAAAATAATATTCCGCTCGTTGCAGGGTTTGATTTATTTCTTCAATATTGGCTCTAAATTCATCAATAGTGGGGAGCCATTCATCACGTCTGTGCAAATTCACCATCATATCAAACGGTTTACGCAGTTCATAATCTAGCTTCGCGCCCCTTAAAGAAAGGTTCAGAAATACAAAAGTAATCAATTCCCTTTTTTCACTAGTTTTTAAACTTTCAAATAACTCACTCGTTTTATTAGCTAATCCAAATGCTGTTCTTACAGTTGTTTTGAAGCTATTATCCACCCCTTAACTTAATATTTTATAGCCCTAAAGATGGCATAGAAGGAGTCTTTTTTAAAAGGTCTTTTGCTAATTTTGCTTTAGAACTCATTTCTTTTATTGAGGATATTTTTTCTGCTTGTAGTTTTTTAATAGCGGATTTTGTGTTTTTAGCACATTGCTTAATATCTTTCTTAGAAAGGGAGGATTTGACACAAGCTATTTGTTCGTCAATTAGAGGTTTTTGACTGCTAAGGGCATTAACTATAATTGCTTGATAATTGGCAAATTTTGTCTCTTTAGCCATCGCTGTGGAGCCACTGAACAAGATCGCTGTTAGGGTGATGGTTGCAAATTTATTTCTCATTGTTTTTCTAGTTAAATTGTTAAAATGTTTTCTTAAAATTAAGATGAAATAGAAGATATTATCCGAGGGAGAACCAGTCAATAACAGATTGTTTCAAGAATGAAAAAATAGGGTAAAATAACTCAATTAAAACAAAGATAAGAATAGTAAGGATATTGAGGATGGATATTTTATTGAGTTATC
>JBLHSZ010000089.1:0-5140 GCA_047627095.1 Rickettsiales bacterium | reverse complement strand
ATCTTTGCAGGTTCCTGGCTCAGATTCGTCGGCATTCACGACTAAATAATGTGGTTTAGCATCTTTATCTTGGCTTTTCTTTGGTGCGAATGACCATTTTAGTCCAGTTGGAAAACCAGCTCCACCTCGACCACGAAGTCCAGAAGCTTTGACTTGCTCGATGAGCCATGGTTCACCTTTTGCTAAAAATTCTTTGGTTCCTTTCCAATCTCCGCGTTTTTTTGCAGCCTCCAATCCTGCTGATTCGAATCCATAGAGGTTGGTAAATATCTTGTCTTTTTCGTTTAACATTTTTTGTAATTTAGTTTAAGTAATTCCTGTTCATCATCCCTATTTTTAAACCCTCACGAAGGATAGTTTTGGGAAGGTTATAAATGCAAAACCAAATTAATGTTCTGCCTAAATATTTCCTGGATCTCCGCCTTCGCGAGGATGGTAAAATAGGGATGATGATTTTATTAGTTTGTCATTATTGTTTTATTTCCTCTAAATCCCGCAACAACTCCCGTTCTAGACATGCTGTGGATTTCTATTTCGGAGAATTTTTCAATTATTTCATCGACGATTTTTGAAGTTCCTATTAGTTCAAAAACGATCGAATCTTCAGCGATATCAATGATGTTGGTACGATATTTATCGGCAATTTCCATTGCTTTTTGCTTTTTGTCTGCATCGCCGACAATTTTCAAAAGAACTAATTCTCTTTCAATATATCCTTCTTGCTTAGAAAGCTCGGCAGCTTTATGAACAGGGACGATTCGGTTTAGTAGTTTGCAGATTAGATCTACTGTTTTCTCGGTTCCAAAAGTGATTATGTTGACTCTTGATAGAGTTTTATCTTTATTTATTGGAGCAACGTTGAGTGATTCTATGTTGTAGCCACGACCAGAAAAAAGTCCGACGATTCGGGCCAAAGATCCTGATTCATTGTCAACTAGAACTGAAATTACGTGCTTTTTTATATCGGTAGTCATATTTAATTTTCTAATTATTGGAATTTATACCGCGTTTTGATCTTTTTGAACATAAGACTTCGCCTGACTTCCAAGTAGGATCTCATTATGAGCTGCTCCTGCTGGAATCATTGGAAAAACATTTTCTGATTGTTCAACCACACAATCAAACAAAACGGGTCCGTCATGATCAAGCATTTCTTGGAATTTTGCTTCAAGCTCTGAAGGATGTTCACAGCGCATTCCTTTTATTCCAAAAGCTTCTGCTAGTTTGATAAAATCAGGCAAGGATTCCATGTAGGTTTCGGATTCTCTAGATTCATAAACCAACTCTTGCCATTGACGAACCATTCCCATGTAGCGATTATTCAAGATGATGATTTTGACGGGAAGAGCATATTGTTTGATAGTTCCAAGTTCTTGCATATTCATCAAAAACGATGCATCACCACTGATGCACATCACCAGATCATCTGGGTTGGCAATTTGCGCTCCAATTGCTGCTGGAACACCATAACCCATAGTTCCAAGCCCTCCAGAAGTTAGCCATTGGTTTGGTTTATTGAAGCTAAGATATTGTGCGGCCCACATTTGATGTTGACCAACATCAGTTGAAACAAATGGGTTTTTTGCAATGGTAAGCTTGTCTAGAATTTCTAGGGCAAATCCTGGTTTGATGGTTTTATCACTATTTACATAGCTCAAACTCTTTATGTCTTGCCATTTCTTGATTTGACTCCACCAAGGTTTTATGTCCTCCCCCACAACTTTATTATCACAAGATTTTTCTTCCCCTGATATCTCAGATTTAGACTTCCATTCTTCAATCAAAGCTTTAATTCCACTAGCTGCGTCAGCCACAATCGCCACATCAACATCAATAATTTTGTCAATTGAACAATCGTCAATATCAATATGAATTTTTTTAGAGTTTGGTGAAAATCTGTCAACTTTTCCAGTAATTCGATCGTCAAATCGCGCGCCAATATTGATCATGACATCGCAATCATGCATCGCCATGTTGGCTTCATAAGTTCCGTGCATTCCTAGCATTCCAAGGAAATGCTCGTCAGAACTAGGAATAGATCCAAGCCCCATCAAAGTGCTGGTGATTGGAAAACCGGTCATATCAACAAATTCTTGCAATAATTTGCTGGCATGAGCCCCAGAGTTTATAACTCCGCCGCCGCTGTAGATTATCGGTTTTTTAGCATTCACTAAAAGATCAATCGCTTGTTTGATCTTATATTGACTTGGAGTGAAATCCTCGGCAGACCTTATCTGATATGATGGGCGATCAATTTTCATTTTTCCCTCATAGAGACCTAAATTGTTTTGAACATCTTTGGGAATGTCTATTAAAACAGGTCCTGGGCGACCGGTTCTGGCTATGTGATAAGCTTCGTGGATGATGTATCCTAGATCGTCAGAACTTTTGACTAAATAGTTGTATTTTGTGCAAGGGCGAGTCAGTCCAGTGACGTCAGCTTCTTGGAATCCATCGGTTCCAATGACTGGAGTTGCAACTTGACCTGAGATGCAAACTAATGGAATTGAGTCTAAAAATGCGTCAGTTAGTCCAGTGATGGTGTTGGTTGCTCCTGGACCAGAAGTTACGATTATTGTGCCAACTTTTCCAGTTGATCGTGCATAACCTTCTGCTGCGTGAGATGCGGCTTGTTCGTGGCGAGCTAGAATGTGAGTTAATTCTTTTTGTTGATGAAGTTCATCATAAAAGGGCAAAATTGCTCCACCTGGATATCCAAAAACAGTGTCTACACCTTCGTTAAGCAAGGCTTTGATGATTATTTTTGCGCCAGAAAATTTGTTATTATTGGTCATGTTGAAAATAATTTTTAAAAAAGAGGGGCAAATTATGTGAATAATGACTTAAAAAACAACGGGTTTTATGCTTTGAAATTGATGTGGAACGTAAAAATTTTGTTTATGTAAAAAAGATTGTAAATTGACCATAAATCAATATCTTTTGCGCCCCGAATTTTATTTTGAAAATCAAACCAATTTTATCCTATGCTTCATTCTGCGAATCTCAACGTCATCATCAAATCTCTAGAAAAAGTTTCTTCAAGGCTAGCTCGTGATTATGTCGAGCTTGAAAACCTTCAAAGCAACAATTTCTCTGCTGCAAAATTTGCAAATTCTTCTTACCAAAGAATCGAAGAAAGCTTGGTTGATGAGCTAAAAAAAGTTCGTGGAACCTACAATTTTCAAATGACTGATGGCAGAAGACTTGTCCATAATACAAATTCTGAATATGAATACATCGTCTGTCCAATCGACGGATTATTAAATTTGTCAAGATCACTTCAATCTTTTAGTTGTTTTGTGGCCTTGGAATACAAGGCCTCTGACGGTACAAAAGAGGTGATCAATAGTGCAATTTTGAATGTAGCTGCGAATGAAACCTATCTTTGTGAAAAAGGATCTGGAGCTTTTTTGAATAATCGTAAAATTCATGTTTCAAGACGTGAATTGAAAGATGGTCTTTTATGTTCTTTGTCGAATCACGATTTGATCAATCATTCTGTGGTTAAAGATCTTCAAAAAAACAAAGCAGTTTTTCAAACCAGCAATTGTGCCAGTCTTGATGTTGCAAATTTTGCGGCAGGAAAAATAGATTTATGTATTTTTCATGTCAGTGAAAGAGCTTTTATCAAAGCATTTTTGTTGTTGGCGATTGAAGCTGGTGGAGAAATCATTGAAAAAGATGATTTGATTCTAGTTAAAAGCGTAAAATTAAAAATTTAATCACCAAAAAATAATCAAAGATGCAATTTATTGACGAAGTAAAAATTCAAGTAGAATCAGGAAAGGGTGGCAATGGTTCGGTTTCTTTTCGTAGAGAAAAAAATGTTCCTCGTGGAGGACCAAATGGTGGTGATGGAGGCAAGGGTGGAGATGTTATTTTCCAATGTGCTAACAATCTTAACACTTTGGTGGATTATCGTTTCCAGCAATATTTCAAAGCACAAAATGGTGAAGGTGGAAAAGGTTCAAATTGTCATGGATCCAAAGGAAATGATTTGATTTTGCAATTGCCAATCGGAACGCAAGTTTTTGATGATGCGACAGGAGTTCTTTTGGTTGATATGACTGAGGAAGGCCAAGAAACAACTATTGTTACTGGTGGAAAAGGTGGCTTTGGAAATTCTCGTTTCAAAAGCTCAGTCAACCAAGCTCCAAGAAAAGCTCTTCCTGGATTTGACGCTGAAGAGTTGGAGCTTCATTTGCAACTAAAATTGATTTCTGACGCTGGTTTAGTGGGCTTACCTAACGCAGGAAAATCAACTTTTCTTTCTGTTACAACCAGAGCAAAACCAAAAATTGCCAATTATCCATTCACGACTTTGAAGCCTCAACTAGGTGTGGTCTACATTGATGAAAAAGAAGAAAATAAAGAGTTCGTTTTGGCGGATATTCCAGGACTTATCAAAGATGCTAGTTTGGGAAAAGGACTTGGTGACAAATTCTTAAAACATGTTGAAAGATGTGGAGTAATTTTGCATCTAATTGATGCAGCAAGTGAAGACGTGGCTCTTGACTATCAAACCATTCGCACCGAACTTGAAAATTATGGTGAAGAATTGAAATCAAAATTAGAAATCATCGCACTCAATAAAATAGATTTGTTTGATGAAGATGAAATCAAAGAGAAAATGAAAATTTTGAAAAAAGCTGTCGGAAAAAACAAAAAAATATTCGCAATTTCTGGCGTTGCTGGAATTGGCATAAAGCCAGTTTTGCGCGAGATTTTTGAGAATATTATTGCCTATCGAAAAAAATCAGAAGAAGCTGAAGAAGGTCTTTCCACTGATAAAATTTCTGCTTAAATACTACGGGCGAATCAACTTTAATATCATCGCCTGATAGATTTTCATCCTATGTTTTGTTGAGATTTTATTTCACTCAATTATCAAAGATTTCTATTTTATTATTTTGAGATTTTATCCCGTCATCTGCGATCATATAGAATATATCACCAATTAGTCTCCAAAAAATATCCATCCTATTGGCGCAAGACATAACATTACCCCTATTTGCCGATAAGACCCTCAAATATTTTAATGATTTATGATAATTCTGTGTTTTAATTTTTTCCTTTGTGTTTTTTTTCAAAATCAGTAAATTTCTTGATTTTACAATAAACTTTCAAAGTGGTGACCAAT
>JBLHSZ010000088.1:0-5142 GCA_047627095.1 Rickettsiales bacterium | reverse complement strand
GGCTTTGGCACATGACAAAGATTTCAGAGTTAAATATTTAGCAAGCTTACAAGGAAAAACTGATCATGGAGAGTTTGAGAAAAAGAAATATAACGCTTTCAAAGAAAGGTTAAGCTATCTAAAAGGAGGGAATTCTAATCTAGGGGCAGACAGGGCAACCAGAAGATTTATTGAAAATATAGATCCTAAAAAAAGCGATTGGCAAAGATCTGACACTTCCAGGTTATTTAAACCATCAGCACTTTCTGACAAAGAAAAATTAATAATGGCAGGAGTCGGAGCATATGTAAGGTTGGATGGCAAAACGGCTGTTATGAGTGCAGATCAATTTGATGCCAATGTAAATAAAATAGATCAAATTAAAATTGATGCTGACTTAGATGCTAATCTACATCTAGATGAAAGAGTAAAAACAGATGCTCTTAAAGCCGCAGCAGAAACTTACAACAAATCAATGCAAGAAGCCGCCAAACAACAAGCAGCAGACCTAGAAACAGCCCGAGAAATGGCTTTATTGGAACAAAAAATGAGAGAACAAGAAGCAAAAGTAGCAGAAGAGTCAAACAAGGCTGCAAAAGAAAAAGAAGTAATAGAATCAAAAGAGCGTGCTGATAAATTAAAACTCAGAATTGCGAAACATTCTCTACTTCAAGAATATCTCAATGCTCAATCTGAAATCAATTCCATCAGAAATGATTCCTCATTGTCAAAAGATGATCAGGATAAAAAAATCCAAACCAAAGGACTGGATGTTAAGGCGGAAAATGCAAAGTCAGCTCATGAAAGCGCAGAATAATCAATAACCATAACCACCCAAAAAAACCCATGACCAAAAAACCATTAGCCTGTCTATTTTTAGCGACCCTTATTTTATCTTCCGAATCTCTAGCTGATGCCAGAAAAAGCCGTTTTAAAAATAGCAAAAAATCCCAATATATAGCTTTCGGAGGAAATTATTCCTCTGATCAAAATTCAAAAGAATACAAAATATCTGGCACCTATCAATATTCTGGGGAAACATTCATCAATGAAATTGATATTCTGCAACAATCTAGATATTCAGGGACTTCAGGAAAATCTCTAACAAAAAACCGCGATCTTTATGATGCGGAAATTTCCAGTAAAATTCTCATCGCAAAAAGCACCAACTATTTCAACTACTACAATCGCAGTAAATATGATCGACTGTCTGATTATTATTATGACACCACAAATGCGGCAGGATGGGGTCGGATGTTTTTTGAGGGGATAATTGAGGCGGATGTTAATATTGGCTACAATGAGATCAAAAACTTTGATTCACAAATAGTTATAAATTCAAATCTAAAAGCCAATTTGTGGCTGACCGAGAAACTGAAATTAACCATTAAAGCATTTTTATTCAAAATTCAGGATTCCTATTCTGAGGAATTAAAAACCAGACTTTCCTACAAAATGACCAATAATATGTGGCTCGAGATCTACCACAATTATGACAAGAAACGTTTCATCAAAACCACATCCAGTCTAGAACAAATCCAAACCGAAGTGGATCGAGATTTTGTCCTGAGACTGAGATACAACTTTTAAAAATCTATTTTCTCGAAATCAACCTTAGGGAATTAGTAATCAAAGTTTCCAAAGTAATATCTTGATTCTGACCAACCTGATCACTAACGATCGGATAAATCACCGAACGCTTGTATCCCAGATTTTCCAAAGCAGAAATTGCATCCGTGACAATTTTATTAGTATCCTCATCCACACTTCTTCCTATCTGTGAATTTGAAGTTGAAACCACAAAATCTCCAGAAATTTTTTTAGCACTATCCTTCAATTCAGATACAATCCTCAAAGCCAGTTTTGGCCCAATTCCAGGAACTTTCGAAAACAAGGTTTTGTCCCCAGAATTCAACGCCAAAACAATATCACCGATCGTCATTGTTCCCAAAATCTTGAGCCCAACTTTATTTCCCACACCACTGACCTTGCAAAGCTCATTAAACCAAGTTTTCTCAATTTTAGCTGCAAAACCATAAAGATGTATGTGATCTTCACGCACAACAGTTTCAATCAATAAAACAATTTCTTGTCCTTTTTTTTCTTGCAAAGAATTCAACGTTTTATTCGATGCATAAATATTGTAACCAACTCCATTTACATCTAGAATTAATTTATCATCGAAAATAGAATCGATTTTACCTCTTAATTGTCCAATCATAAAAATTACCTTTATTAAAAACGAGTGATGATAAAGCCGAAAATTAAATTTAAAACCAGCAACTCACCAGAAGAATATTTAAAATCTGTAGAATTCATGGAAGAATATGTGGCAAAAGTTTCTGCCCACGAAGAATCGGAATTGATCTGGCTAACATCTCACAATCCGCTTTACACTGCTGGAATAAGCTCTAAGCAAGAAGATTTACTAAATAATGACCTTCCTGTCTTCAAATCCAACCGCGGCGGAAAATACACCTATCATGATGATGGAATGCGAATAGTTTATGTCATGCTCAATCTAAAAAACGTCTTCGCACCAGAAAGACCAGATGTTTCGAAATTTGTTGAAATGCTAGAAAATTGGGTAATCGCAGTTTTAGAAAAGCTAGAAATAAAAGGTGAAATAAAAAAAGACCGAGTGGGAATTTGGGTAGAACATGAAGATCAAAATGGCAAAAAATCCGAAAAGAAAATTGCCGCAATGGGAATAAAAATCCGCAAATGGGTCAGCTACCACGGAATCGCCATCAACATCAATCCAAATCTAGCCGGATTTTCAGGGATTGTTCCTTGTGGGTTAAAAAATTTTGGAGTCACTTCCATCAATGATCTTGGCAAAACAATATCCTTTGAGGAAATCGACAAAATCATCAAAGATGAATTTTTTAAGATTTTCAAGAATTACCAAAAAGAAAATATTATTTAGCAAACATCTAATACCATTTAAACTTCTCTCTGGATTTCCACTACTTAATCCTCAAAGTTGCAAAGCTCATTTAATTCAATAGCAACATTTCATTTATTAGCATCTTATTTCCCACTTTGTCATCGAATTAAATAACCTTTACAAGGTTCTAATCTTAACGCGCGGTAATCCAGATAAATTAAATTGGCAAAATCACAAAGCAGTAAGAATCTAGAAGAAAAACTATTTAAGAAATTCCTTAGCACTCAAAATTGCCTCTCCAACTGACTTTGGCGAAGTTCCGCCAAAACTGGTTCGACTCTTAACAGAATTTTCCACCGTCAAAACTGAAAAAATATCTTGAGTGATTCCACTTTCAATTTCCTGCATTTCCTTCAAAGACAAATCAGCCAAGTCACATTTTTTTTGTTCGGCAAGCTTAACAATCTGACCCGTAATGTGATGGCATCTTCTAAATGGAATTCCAAGATTTTTAACTAAGAAATCTGCCAAGTCCGTAGCTGTTGAAAAGCCCTCACCTGCCATTTTTTGCATATTTTCTTTATTAACTTTCAAATCACTAAGCATGCCATTGATTGCCAAAATGCAGATGCGAATATTTTTATGAGCATCGAAAATCGGCTCCTTATCTTCTTGCAAATCCTTAGAATAAGCCAAAGGTAAACCTTTGATCAAAGTCAAAAGATTGATCAATGAGCCAAAAATTCTACCAGTTTTTCCACGAACCAATTCCGCCGCATCAGGATTTTTCTTCTGAGGCATGATTGAACTTCCTGAGGTGAATGCGTCAGAAAGAGAAATAAAGTCAAAACCTTTACTCATCCAAACCACAATTTCTTCCGCCAAACGAGAAAGATGCCCAGCCAAAATTGCACTGTTAGAAGCAAATTCAATCGCAAAATCACGATCAGAAACTCCATCAAGAGAATTTTTGGTCGGACAATCAAAACCGAGTAATTTTGAAGTCAGATCACGATCAATAGGAAAAGAAGTTCCGGCTAAAGCTGCTGAACCCAAAGGACATTCATTGAGTCTTTTTCTGGCATCTTCAAACCTACTAGCGTCACGCTTGATCATTTCAAAATATGCCATCAAATGATGAGCAAATGAAACTGGCTGAGCAGTTTGCAAATGAGTGAATCCAGGCATAAAAGTCTCTAGGTTTTCTGTCGCTCTTTTCACAATAGTTTTTTGAAGATCATTCAAAAGACCCCCAATTTCATCGATCGCATCACGTACATAAAGTTTAAAATCCGTCGCAACTTGATCATTGCGAGACCTTGCAGTATGAAGCTTTCCCGCCACATCACCAATAATTTCGGTAAGCCTGCCCTCAACATTCAAATGAATATCTTCAAGCTCATCTTTGAAGATAAACTTCCCGTTAGTAATTTCTTCTTCGATTTTCTTTAAACCAGCAATAATTTTTACGCTTTCTTCTTTAGTCAAAATCTTAACCGCCTCAAGCATGGTTGCGTGAGCGATTGAACCTTTGATATCCTGACGATAAAGCTTCTGATCAAAACCAATCGAAACATTAATTGCCATCATGACTTCGGTAGGAGCATTCTCAAAGCGCCCTCCCCACATTTGGTTGGATTTGGTGTTGTTTTCTTTATTTGTCGACATTGGATATTGAATTAAGATTTATTGAGTTTGAAGTAGTTGTAAATTTTCCAAATTAGGAATCAATGTTATTTTGTCTGAAAATAGGTTAATAATCTTATTGGAAAGGCTATTTTGCAATTCTAAAGATCAGATATCATTTTTTCATCCCTGCAAAAGTCATGTAATTCGATGACAGAATTTCATTTATTACCATTTGATACCATTTTCGCATACCGCACGAACTAAAATCAAATATTTTAGCAATACCATTTCCTTAAATATTACGTTGTTGCACCTAGGGGCGAAGATGTGATATTTAAGTAAACCCACCATTATTGAACCGAAATCAACTTAGACAGCTCTTCACCAAAAACATCAAAGCGCCAATCTTTAAGCACATCCTCAATCAATTTATTACCAGAAATCAACTTAACCAAATTAGCTTGATTAATGATCAATTCTGGATTTATTTGATATTTTTCTGCCTGCGACGCAAGAAGGTCCCTACTTTTTTGGTAGGTTTCTTTTTGCTCTTCATCAAGCCTCAAAGTCACTTGCGGATTTTTGGCTTGAGGATTCAAATCCATTTTAACATTTTGTTTCAAAACCAAATCAATGATTTCAGT
>JBLHSZ010000087.1:0-5145 GCA_047627095.1 Rickettsiales bacterium | reverse complement strand
ATTTGTGTTTTCAGTGTCATAAATTTGTGCAGCGAATTGTTTTTGCAGCTCTCTTAGTTTCATATTTTTGCGATGATTTTTTGGGCTTTTTTAGCTTCACTTAACAGTACTTGAAAATCAGGAATATCTTGATCCCACTCAATCAATGTTGGTACATTTGTGAATTTTTTGACAGCAAGTTCATACAAATCCCAAACTGGATCACAAACAAAATCATTATGCGTGTCGACCAGAATTTGCCCGCCTTCAACCTGCCTGATTGAATGTCCTGCCAAATGCATTTCGCCGACAATTCCAGGGTTGATATTTTCCAAATATTTGTGCGCAGAAAAATTATTATTTTGTGATCCAACATAAATGTTGTTGAGATCAAGGAGGATTTTGCAACCGGATTTTTTTGCCAGTTGATTGATAAATTCATCTTCTGGCAGATGAGAATTTTGGAAACTCAAATAAGTTGATGGGTTTTCAACTAAAATTTCTCTTTTTAGAAAATCTTGAGTTTGGCAAATATTGTCTGCCAGAATTTCTAGTGATTCTTTGGTGTAGGGAATTGGCAATAGATCATTGAGAACCTGCTCTTCAATATTGCTCCAAGAAATATGGTCAGAAACCAAAAATGGTTCCGTGATTTTGATGAGTTTTTTTAGGCTTTGTAGATGTTTTTGATCGACTTTTTGAGCAGATCCAAGCGAAAGGCCAACGCCGTGAAGACTTAAGGGATAGTTTTCGCGAATCTTTGTAATGAAATTTAAAGCAGGGCCACCTGATGCGAAGAAATTCTCACTATGGACTTCAAGCCAAGGAACTGATGGTTTTTTGGCGAGAACATATTGGTGATGAGGGTGACGAAGACCAACTCCGACATCATTTGCCGAAGCTGGAATTTGTTTAGAATATTTCACTGTAGTAATGAATTATTTGCTACCCTTACAACTGTTAGCTGAACATTTGTGCGCTTCTTTTTTAGCTGAACAAGAGTTGTTTGCTTTGCATGAGTTAGCATCTTTTTTAGCTTTACAACCGCTAGCAGAACATTTGTGAGCAGCTTCTTTGCTAAACATTGAACATCCACCAACCAAAGTTAGGCCAATAATGCCAGTAGCGACAGATTTTAAGAAAGTTTTTTTCATAATAGACAAAAAATTAAGATTAAAAGACCATCGCAAATGCGATGTAATTATTCTCAATAAAGGCATTAAAAAATAAACAAAAAATTATTTTATTATTATGAAAAAAAGATGCCCTGCGGGGCACATTTTTTTCACAATGACTAAAACAAAGGTTTAAGTAGAATATCCCACCTCAAATATCTATTAATATGCAATAAATGCATGTAATCGGGATTAGTAAAATTTAGGATTTTAAAAAAGAATTAAATCGAGGAAGTTCATGTTGCACTAATAATCTTTTAACAAATTATCGGTTCTTTTCCGAAATGAGTGGGTCAACTAATTAGCAACTTAAAAAGTGATCTTAGCCAATTTTTCTAACCCTCTTTTCCTAGTTTGTTAATACTCATTATTTTCAGTTTGTCATACTCGCGAAGGCGGGCAAACGCAATGCGCTTCCCCATGAAATTCTCAACGCAAAATAAATTAATAATTACGCCTAAATACCTCTTGGACCCCCGCCTTCGCGAGGATGACAAACTAGGAAATAGAAGATTAAAAGTTAGAAATAGAGAATTAGAAAACCGTGAGGATGAAGATGTCAAATTGGGGCAATGATGGTGACAAACCTGGAGAATGAGGATGGCAAAATGGTAAATAAAATGGTGATTAATTTACCTATTCATTTTGCAAAGGAGCCAAATTTAGCTCAATCTGCGAAGAATTTCTTCTCGATCGATCAAGTTTAATAGGTTTTTTAGTTCTGGACCATGCTCTTCTCCACTGAGTGAAAGGCGTATTGGCATAAACAAATCCTTTCCTTTGCGCGCTGTTCTTTGTTTTATTGTTGCGAGCCAAAGCGACCAAGAATCTTCCTTACTAGTGTCTTCAGGCAAACAATCAGCGGCGATTTTCAAGAATTCTAAATCTCCTTCTTTGTGATCATGTTTGAAAGTGTGTCTGCAAATTTCGATCCATTTTTTAATATCGCAGATAAAATCCAAATTAGATCGCAATTTCTCCCAAGATTCTTGATCAACTCCGAAAATTGAATTTTCTTCTAATCTTTTTAGAGCAACTTCAAATGGCAGAATTTTGAGTAATTTTTGATTGATCAAATTCAACTCTCCCAAATCGTAATTTGTTGAAGATTTGCTGAATTTATTAAGATCAAAATTATCAACTAATTTCTGCAAATCATCAAACATATTGATGTTTCCTGATGATCCGATTTGCGCCAAAAAATTGACAATTGCCAAAGGCTCAAAACCATCTTCTCTCAAGGTTTTGATGTCAAAACCACCAATTCTTTTAGAAATTTTTCCGTCTTGTGCTTTAATCAAAGCTAGATGAGAAAATTCTGGCAGTTTTCCTTCTAGAGCTTCAAAAATTTGAATTTGCACGGCAGTGTTAGTGATGTGATCTTCACCGCGAATAATGTCGGTGATTTTCATGTCAATATCGTCAACGACGCTGCAGAAAGTGTAGGTTGGAACTCCGCCGGCACGAACCAAAACTGGATCAGAAAAACTGCGACCCGGATAGGTGATTCTACCTTTTATTTTGTCATTCCAAGAAACGGGTTTGTCTGCAAGTAAAAATCGGTAATAAGGTTGAACGCCTTGTTTTTGATAATTTTCTTTTTGTTCTAAAGTCAAATTCAAAGCGGCTCGATCATAAATCGGCGGGATTCCAGAAGCGATTTGAGCTTTTCGTTGCAATTTCAGATCATCATCACTTTCATAGCACTCATAAAGCTTTCCACTTTTGATCAGTTGTTTTTTTGCTTCCTCATAACGCTCCAAATTGTCAGATTGTTTGCAAATAGAAGTATGTTCTAAGCCAAGCCAAGCCATATCCTGCAAAATACCTAATCGATATTCATCTTTGGTTCGCATGGTATCGGTGTCATCGAGACGCAAAATAAATTCTCCACCAGTTTTTTTGGCGAAAAGAAAGTTAATAATAGCAGTTCTAATGTTTCCAACATGAAGAAATCCAGTTGGAGATGGTGCAAAGCGACAAATAGTCATAAATAATAGTTAATGGTTAATGGTTATTTCTTTCCGTAAAAAACCCGCGTATTGCAAATAATGTCGTGAAGGGCTGTTTTTTCTTTAGTAAAGGCAATCATCACTAATCCAATTCCAAAAGCCATCCCAGAAAGAACTGTGGCAAAAAACCTAGCGAAGCAATGGTTTAATGACAGTTTTTGACCATCTCTTGTTCCCACATAAATACCCATAATTTTTTTTCCTGGCGTTGCTTGTTGTTTGGAAGTTAGAAAATAAACCGAATAAGCGATGGAAATTACCCATGATGCAAAATCGGCAATTTTTTCTATCAAATTTTCTGGTGGCGCTCCTGCCAAAGTTTTTTGGATTGATAAAGATTGAAAATCAAATCCAATCAAATACAAAATCACGAGAAGCAATGGAGCTGTAATAACCATGTCAATAATGGCTGCCTTGGTTCTGACCCACAATCCAGCGTAAATTTCTTGATTCATATTTGTCATAAATTTAGTAAGTTTTATTTTGCTCCATAAAAAACTCTCGTTCCACAGAGGAAGTCATGCAAAGAAACTTTGTGCTTTGTAAAAACAATCATAAACAAATTGATTGCAAGAAATATCAACGATCCGCCAGCAATAATGAAATAACGAAAACTATTTTCTTGGTCTAAATCAGCCTTAGTCCAAATTGTTATTAGGGCCATGATTGGCAAATAAATCATCAAAAATCTCATAATCGACCAAATCAACAAAACTGGATCACCCTTTCTGTTGCCCACATAAATGGACATTATTCTTTGTCCAATGGTGGATTGGTGATCGGATGACACAAAAAAAATGACATATGTAAAGAACATTAAAAAACACAAAATATTGACAAACATATTTTCCCCAAAAAGAACCATTATTGCCGCGTCATCTATGCTGTGGTGAATCTGAAATCCAAATGCCCAATAGAACAAATATGAAATGATCGTAATAGTTGGAGCTATTATTAATAACGACCCCATCAAGACAAAAACCTCCACTATGTGAGAAAAAACTCTAACCCAAAACCCAGCATAGTTTTTTTGGGATTTTTGTGGATTTTTGTTGATATCGGTAAACCTTAATTGAATTTTTTTATTATCTGATTTCATTATTTCTTTCCATAAAACACTCGAGTTTTGCACAAATAATCATGCGGAGTAAGATTTTCTTTGTTAAGAACAATCATCAACAGGCTTATTCCGCCTATAAAATAAGAAAGAAATAAAAATACAAATCTTTTGCAAGATGTTAAAAAGTGGATTTTTTGTAGATTTTCATCACCCACATAAATACACATTATTCTTTGACCCAAAGTCGCCTGCCATTTTGAAGATATGAAATAAATCGTGTAAATCACATAAAGCAAAATCCACAAAAATTTCAATAATAAAATCTCCGGAACATCTACAAAACTACGATCAGCAACTTCAAACATCAAAAAAACCAGGACAAACAATAGAATATCCAGAATGATCGAGAATGTTCTAACCCAAAATCCAGCTGGATGACATTGTTCAAAGAAGGGTGGGAGGGTATTGTTTTCTGTCATAATTAAATTGCACTTATCGAATAAAACTAATTTTTAAGAAAAGCATTTTGTAGGATAAATTGCAAGCGCATCATACAAATCATGCCAACATAAAAGCTATTGGATACCTTTGGTTAATTAATTAAAGGTATCCAATATTCTCTACCTAAAACATAAATATCATCATCAAGTTTTTCTTGCACTTATGACAAGCCCAACTAGAATCCCCGCCCTATTATTATCCTAATTAAAATAATCAAAAACCGATGACTAACCTTCCTTCAAACCTTGTCAATTCTGATTCTGAAAATAAAGAAATCATTCCTGTTGCCATCGAAGTTGAAATGAAAAAGTCCTATTTGGACTATGCAATGAGTGTTATTGTTGCTCGTGCGATTCCTGATGTTTGTGATGGTTTGAAACCAGTTCATCGCCGTATTCTTTATGTCATGCATGAAGGA
>JBLHSZ010000086.1:0-5220 GCA_047627095.1 Rickettsiales bacterium | reverse complement strand
CTTTCTTTCGTAAAATTTCGTTGAACTATGCAGGACTTAAATTTATCTTTATACTCAAGATCATAAAACACGTCATTTACTTTATCTGACAAATTTCCATCTTCCGATGTACTGTCAATTTGTATTAAAAATGAATAATCATCGTCTTTAACTCTAATTTCGTCTTTAAAAGGATCGCGAATATTTATATTTTGATCTGATAATATTCTTAAAACACTAACCGGTATTATTTCAAAAGAGGAAACCTTATATTCTTCTCCATTAAAACCATCAAAAATATTTTTCTTGATTTCCTGCATATCATCTTTGGAATTTGGCACAAATAAAATTTGCTCTTTCTCTTTTGGAATTTTTGAAAGTTTTATTTTGGCTGACAAAAAAACCCCTAAGGTTCCCCAGGAGCCGATTGGAGAATCTTTTATTGTGCTATTATCTTGGGTTATCAAACCTTTTGTTGGTTTTGTGATAAATTCTAATATTTCTCCACTTGGTATCATCATTTTACATGAGATTGTCATCTCGCGCAGGTCTCCATATCCGATAGCTTCTATTCCCGCAGGGTTTGTAGCAAGCATACCTCCAATATTTGCAGAGCCTGTAGCGCCAAAGTTTAAGGGGCATATAAGATCGAATATTTTCAATTTTTCATTAATAGAATCTACTGTAAATGATGCGCTGACGGTTACGCTTTCATTTTTTTCATCAATTATAATGTTATCTTTTTCAAATTTTATAAGTGATAGACATATGGCATTATGATCAGCAATAGATCCCCCGACTAAACCGCTTTTTCCCCCTTGTGGAACTACCTCAATTCGATGATGTTCACAAAATTTTAAAATATGAGCCAACTGATCTCTATTTTCGGGAAAAACAACTGCCATAGCATTACCTTCTCCATATCTATGTCCAGTGCTGTATTCTTTCCTAGAACATGAATCGATCAATACCCCTTTTTCTCCAACAAATTCCTTCATCTTGGAAAATATAAATCTTTTATCGTTATGAATATTCCTAATTTGTTGAAACGTAGTTATTTGATAGGCAGCTGTAGGACGAATAATCCCTCCTGATTTTCTAAGTATTGTTAACATTAAACTAGCTATATTTTTGATGGGTAAGAATTCTTACAATAGACCAGGACAATAAAAACGCAATTTACCAAGTTATGGAAAGCGATCGTGAAAGATGTTTAATTTCTTATTTTATTCTTAATTGGTTTTCAAATCCAAAAATAATCATCCAATCCTGATAATTTCTTTCTGACAAATTTCCTTAGTTGTTTTAAGGGCTTTAAACATCACCCGTCAAAACTTCTGATACCATTTCCAAAAATTAACTTCTCTCTTAACAAAATATTTTTATTTTTAAATTTGATTTTAAAGTGATTCCATATCCACATACTGCGATCTTTAAAAAAATTAAAAATTAAAAATTAAAGATTAAAAATAATAAAGATGAAGTTAAGAGAGAGGTTAATTTGTGAAAATGGTATAAATCATCTTGAGGAATGTAGTATTATTGAGATCTCTAGTCTTTAGGTTTTGAATTGTCTAACTTATCAGTTTTATCTTTATAGCTAGCAAAATTAAGCGCTGCGACAGAGATTATTACAATCAAACTAGTTACAATAATTAGTATCACTGTTGTCATCTTCCAAAATATTTTCTAATTGCACGAACCAAAGCTTTCGACACCTCCCTTTTATGTTTCAAACTATTGAGTTTTCTTTCCTCTTTTTTATTAGATAAATAGCCAAGCTCAATCAAAACCGAAGGAATATCAGGTGCCGTCAAAACCCTAAAACCAGCAAATCTATGAGTTCTTTGTAAAGTAGTCAGGCGATTATCACGAATTGATTTTATGACAATTTCAGCAAACTTTGCTGATTCGTTCATCGTGCTTCTTTGTGACATGTTGATCAGGGTCTTCAAAATATCACCACTGGCGTCAGAAAAGTCAGCACCACCAATAATATCGGATTTATTCTCTTTACGAGCCAAGCGCGCAGCCTGTTTATCCGAAGAGGTTTCTGAAAGCGTATAAATTGAAAGTCCAGAAGTTTTGCGATTCGGACTAGAATCGGCGTGAAGCGAGATAAATAAATCAGCTTTTATTTTTCTAGCTTTAGCAACTCTGCCATTAAGTGGAATAAAATAATCACGATTACGGGTTAAAAATACTTTGAATTTTTTAGTATTATCAAGTTGCCGCTTTAGTTCCCTAGCATATCCCAAAGTAATGTTTTTCTCCTTAGTTCTAGCATATCCACCAGTCGCTCCAGGATCCTTTCCTCCATGACCTGCGTCAATTAGAATAATCGGTAATTTATTAGATTTTTTGATTTTATAGGTGATTGTTCCCGTCTTCTCATCAATCAACTTTCCAATCAAATCACTAGGATTTTTATAGGATTTTTTGACATTTCCCTTAGGCAACAAATCAACAATGAGATAATATTTGTTGTTATTTACCTTGGTTATCGTTGATTTTTGGAGTTTTGCTGATTTTTTTAAATCAAAAACAACTCGCAATTTTTTGGTGTTGCTAAGACTGCTTCTGGTGGATGAGAAAAGAGGGTGTGAAAAATTCTTAAGGGAAAAAGAGAGGGCTGAATCGTCAAAATCAAGAACCAGACGATCTGGCTTAGCAATAGTAAAAACTCGATATTTTGGAATCGAAGATAGTTCAAATTTCAACTTCACAACGCCCTTAACTTCAGCCGCCGTAATCCTGCTAATTTTATTGCCCGCAAATGATTCTGCAGAACAAAAAAGCAATAAAATAGCAAAAATACCAAAGAGATTTTTAAGTGTTGTTCTCATCATTATTAAAGACTTATTTCCCATTTTGCTTTTGGCGCAAAATCAAGCTGATCCAACATCCCTAATTTCAACTTTTCAACCCCAACCCAAGCAACCATAGCAGCATTATCGGTGCAAAGTTTGATTGGTGGAGCAGAGGTTTTTAAGGAAGATTCCTCACCAAAATCAGCAATCATTTTATATAAATATTGATTTGCCGCAACCCCTCCAGCAATAACTAAATTATCAATTTTAATACCCTGATCAGAAATAATTTTTAAAGAGTTTTTCAAGCGATCGATCAAAATTTCAGCTACAGTTTTTTGAAATGAAGCGCAAATATCAGCTATTTGTTCACGACTTAGCTTTGAAGCGGAAGAAAAATGATCATATTCACACCCAGTCAAATCTTCAACCAACCTTCTCACTGCGGTTTTTAGCCCTGAAAAAGAAAAGTTACAACTATGCTCTTTCTTTCCAAATAAGGGTTTAGGCAGTTTATATTTATCAATCAAACCATTTTTGGCCATTTCTTCAATTTTTGGTCCTCCGGGATATTCCAAACCCAACATTTGAGCAACCTTATCAAAAGCCTCCCCAAGCGCATCATCAATGGTTTCTCCAATTTTTTGATATTCACCAACTCCCTTAGCCAATAGGATTTGACAATGTCCTCCAGAGACCAGCAGAAGTAGATAAGGAAATGCAATTGAGTCAGTCAACCTGATTGTCAAAGCGTGAGCTTCTAAATGATTAACGGCGATAAAAGGTTTTTTATGAACAGAGGCAATAGTTTTAGCCATCACCAGACCGACGATAACACCACCAATCAATCCAGGACCAGCAGTAACAGCAATAGCGTCTAGATCTTGGAAGGTTAATTTTGAATGAGAAAGAGATTTTTTTATGAGTTCATCAAGAACATCAGCATGGTTTCTGGCGGCAATTTCTGGAACAACTCCACCAAATTCTTTGTGAAGGTCAATTTGAGAAACAACAAGATTACTGATGATATTTTGATCACCATCAACAATCGCAACAGCGGTTTCATCACAACTAGTTTCTATGCCTAGGACTTTCATAATATACCAAACATAATTTAAAGATAACCAGATCAGAAAATGCCAGTTAGTCAATTCATTATAGATTAACTAACTGATATTTCCTATTGATTGGCATATAAAAATTTCTAGTTTTCGATTTTATCGAAATCTTTGATAGAGATTTTTTTAATATCGATCGCAGCATTTTCTAGAATGAAATCAATAGTTTTTTCCTCCAGAACTTGACCTCTTAAGCCTTGAATTGCTTCTGGGTTTTTTTGATAATACTCAGCAACCATTTGTTCTTGACCAGGGAATTGACGAGCTTTTTTGTTCACTTCAGCCATCAAATCGTCATTAGAAACATTGATTTTATTCTTAGCGCTAAGTTCAGACAAAATGATTCCACTTCTGATCATTCTTGCTGCTAATTTTCTTTTTTCTTCTTTAGCTTTTTCTTGCTCTTTGTCATTTTTGAATTTTTCAGGATTTTCCTTCAATTCTTCTTCAACTTCTTTCCATACGTTTTTGAACTGCTCTTCGATCAAACCTTCTGGAAGGTCAAAATCATATTTTTTGTTCAACAAATCAAAGAGATCTTTTTTGAAAAAATTTCTTGAAGCCATTTTATAGTCTCCCTCAACCTTTTCTTTAGCAATTTCTTCCAATTTAGCCAAGCTTTCTAGACCAAAATTAGTTTTAATGAATTCATCATTCAATTCTGGATCCTCTCCCGCTAATACTGAATTGATTTTCACATCAAATTCAGCAGCTTTGCCAGCATATTTTGCATTTTGATATTCTTTAGGGAATTTAACTTTCACCTTAACTTCCTCACCATCTTTTTTACCAATAAGTTGGTCTTCAAAATTATCAATAAAGCTCTTACTTCCAAGCTCTAATTGATGATCAGTTGCTGTTCCACCTTCGAAAGCTTCTTTATCAATCTTTCCAACATAATCAATATTAACTGCATCGCCTTTTTTGGCTTTAGTTCCAGATGGTTGTTTTTCCCATTTGCGATGATGTTTGCTGATTTTACTGATAAAATCGTCAATTTCTTTTTTACCAATTTCAACTTCTTTTTTGGTAACCTTAACTTTCTTAAGATTAATTTCAGGAACCTCAGGGAAAAGTTCCATAGTAACTTCATATTCAAAGTCTTTTTTCGGCTCAAAAGTTTTTACTTCAACTTTTGGTGATAAAGCTAATTTCAAATTATTTTCAGTAATAATCTTCTTAGAAGTCTCATTAATGATTTTTTCTGACTCTTCAGCCATTATTGAAGCTTCATATTTTTGCTTAATAACGTTAGCTGGGACTTGTCCTTTTCTGAATCCGTCTAATTTATAAGTTTTTCTAGCCTTTTCAAC
>JBLHSZ010000085.1:0-5234 GCA_047627095.1 Rickettsiales bacterium | reverse complement strand
CCAATTCTCTTTTTTCAGAATCAGACAAGCCTTTTTTCTTTTTAATTGCAAAACCACTTGGCCCAACATTGTCATCACTATGTAGGAAAATGTGAATATTGTGAGTTTTTTCGGTTAAGTCTAACTCGCCTCTTTTATAATTTAAGATGTAAGATAAAACTTCTGGTGAAGTTGCAATGTGAATTGCACCAGCATTTTTATCAATACAAGCGTGTCGAATTGCACGTAAAATACTTACTGCAACAATTTCAACCGAGCGAACATATCCAGTTCCGTTGCAATGTTTACAAGGGTCAGTAATGGTTTCAAAGAAACTTGCTCCTAAGCGTTGACGAGACATTTCCATTAAGCCAAAAATACTAATTCTGCCTAATTGAATTCTGGCTCTGTCATTTCTTAGAGAATCTCTTAAAGATCTCTCAACATTTCTTCTGCGTCTTTGGTCATACATATCGATAAAATCGATAACCACCAAACCTGCCAGATCTCTAAGTTTCAATTGACGAGCAACTTCCATAACCGCTTCAAGGTTGGTTTTATATGCCGTTTCTTCAACTCCAGTTTCACGATTCGCTCTTCCTGAGTTGACATCGATTGCAACCAGAGCTTCAGTGTGGTCAATAACAATTGATCCGCCAGAAGGTAGAGAAACCTGCTTTTCATAAAGCAAGCTGATCTGCTGCTCAACTTTATATTTATTGAAAATTGGCAATCTATCTTCATGAAAAACAACATTAGCAGTTCGTTCTGGCATAGTTAGTTTGACAAAAGCAACCACAGAATCAAAAGCTTCTTTTCCTTCAATAATGACCTCATTTACCGCGTCATTATAGACGTCTCTAATGCATTTTTTGACAGCATCATCTTCAGCATGGATAAAAGATGGGGCTTTTGAGTCAATTGCCATTTCACGAATAGAATTCCAAACCCTAGCCAAGTAATCATAATCCCTTCTGATGTCTTCTGGTTTTTTTCCAACTCCAGCGGTACGAATGATGACGGACTTTTCAGAAGGAACGTTGATTTCTTCCAAAATAGTGCGCAAAATTTTGCGATCACGGAAATTATCAACTTTCTTAGAAACTCCACCTTTTCCAGCTGTATTGGCCATCAATACGCAATATTTTCCAGCAAGAGAAATGTAAGTAGTCATGGAAGCGCCTTTATTGCCCCTTTCTTCTTTTAGAACCTGAACCAAAATTAATTGTCCCGGCTTGATGACATCTTTGATGTTATATCTTTTGTGGAAATTCCCAGAATTTGCTCCACCAAGATCAGTCTCATCTTCAACCGCGAAAGAACCTGTAGTCATTTCAGCACTTGAATCGTCATTATTTTTAGAAGAGCTATAAGATGTTGGGATTTCTTCGTCTTCTTCTTTATTTTTTGAATGAGATTCGGTAGTTAGGTCTTTTATTTTTTGTTTTTCAGATTCAGAAAGTTGGTAATAATCCGAGTGAATATCAGAAAATGACAGGAAGCCATGACGTTCTGCACCATAATCAACAAAAGCTGCCTGCAATGAAGCTTCGACTCTAGTGACTTTGGCAAGATAGATGTTTCCTTTGATTTGTTTTACGGCAATCGCATCGCGATCAAAATCTTGTAAGATACCGTTTTCGAGAACCGCAACTCTGGTTTCTTCTTTGTGAGCTGCGTCGATTAAAATAGTTTTGTTCATGATCCTTATTAAATTTAAAGTTAATAAGGACAATCTTTAATTGTAAACCGGATTTATTTGACAAATAAAACTAGATCATTTTGCCTTTTGAAATGAGTGGTAATGATGCTGAAAATTCTTTGCTCAAAAGCTTCAGATATTTTTCTCACCAAAACAAATAAAGGCAATATTGATTTTTGGATTTTCGATTTTGAATTTTTTGATTTTTTTATGAATAGATTTATCAACAACAATGTCTTGTTGCTTTTAAGATATTTTTTCAAAAAATTCTGCCAAACTTGGTTCATATTTAGATTGTCCTAGTGAATTTGCAATTCTTTTTGCCGTTTTTAGATGGCTAGTCTTTAGATAGGATTTGTTGGAAAAAACATTCCAAGAAAATCTCGCGCGATAATAGTGATTAAATATAATTTTTCTAGTTATTTTTAGATTTTTAATAGGTTTTATTAATCAATTTTATTGAAATTTGAACATGATCATCTAATTTTCTTCACCACGACTCTTGTAGAGTTTTTTCTTCACAATATTTTTCTAAAATGTCGTTAAAAATATTTTCTCATCGCGGCGTAACTGGCAAAAAAATCAAGGAAAATACCCTAGAATCTTTACAGAATGCTTATAAAAAAAATTATAAAGCTCTTGAGTTTGATATCTGGTATTCAAAAAACCAACTGGTTTTAAGACATAACAGACCTCACAATCTCACTCGATTAACAAAATTAGTCGATGTTTTTGCAGAATTTGGAAATAACGTTGATTATTGGCTCGATTTTAAGAATTTAAACACCAGAAATTGTGAATCGGCCATCAAGTCAGTCAAAAAAATGATTGATGATGCAAATATCAAAAATAAAAGAATTTTTTTTGCACCTTTCATTTTGGATTTTAAAAAAGCTCAAAAAGTTTATGAAGTAATTAGAAATTATTTTGGGCAAAAAGTTCAAATTCTAGCAGTTGTCAGACAAGTCGATCCGGAAGATTACCAAAAACTTTATCAAATATTAAAAACTAACAATGTTTCTGGAATATCCATTCAACATAGAAATATCAATTCTGAATTTAGAAAATTATTCCATGATATTGAAATATTTGCTTGGACAGTAAATAGACAAAAAACTTGTGATTTTATGAAAGAAATTGGTGTCGACAATATTGCCAGCGACAAATTGAAACCAAAAGACTAGAAAATGAAACCCATAGAAAATCCACATTATCTAGGACATAGAAAAAGGTTAAAAACAAAATTCTTGCAAGATTCAACAAACTTTGCTGATTATGAATTGTTAGAATTATTGCTTTTTTCCAGCCATTTGAGAAAAGATGTCAAGCCTCTCGCCAAAAAATTATTGCAAGAATTCGGGTCAATAGAAGCTGTTTTGAGCGCAGATAATCAGATGATAAAAGATCTAAAAGATGTGAATGAGAATGTATTAGTTTCTTTAAAATTATTTAAAGAAATTATTTCTCGATCATCAAAAGAAAAAATAACCAAAAAACCAATAATCTCAAACTTTGAAGAAGTTGGTGATTATTGCAAATTCACTATGGGGAATCTTCAAGAAGAACAATTTAGAATCTTATTTTTAGATAAAAAACACCATCTAATTGCTGATGAATTGATGAAGAAAGGAAATATTGAAGCAGTTCATATCGATGTGAAAGATATCGTCAAAAAATCTCTCAATGTTTTTGCCAAATCTGTCATTTTGATGCATAATCATCCCAATTTGACCGCCAAACCATCAAAAGCTGACATAGTCAATACCGATCAAATTATAAAAACCCTAAAAACAGTCGGAATCAAAGTTGATGATCATCTGATTATTGGAAATAATAACGATCTTTTTAGCTTTAAAGAAGCTGGATTTATCTAAATTAAACTCCCTTAACGCAAACTTACCTTTTCATAAACCTCTAAAAGCCTCTTCTTGTCAACCTTAGTATATCTTTGAGTTGTAGACAAACTTGAATGTCCCAGCAATTCTTGAATAGTGCGCAAATCTGCTCCATTTTCTAAAAGATGTGTTGCGAAAGAATGACGAAAAGCATGAGGAGTTATGCTATTTGGCAAACTTAGGAATTCTCGGATTTTTTGAATCAATTTTTCAAAACTAGCTGGTTGATATTTTTTGCCTCGAAGTCCTAAAAAAATCGGATCATAATGACCAATTTTGTGAGGCAGAACTGCCAAATATTCATCGATTCTTTGCTCCACAATCGGCAAAATTGGCACCATTCTTTGTTTATTGCCCTTTCCTGTCATAATCACAACACCGTCATTGAGGTGATTTTTTGTCAAAGATAATGCCTCGGAGATACGAAAACCAGAACCATAAATCAAAGTCAATAATGCTAAATCTCTTTTTTTGAGCCATTCTAATTTGGAAAATTCTCCCACCAAACTCATAACCGAATCAATATCAATTTTATCAACTGCTTTGGGGATTGGTTTTTTTAGTTTGGGAGTTTTTAGATTGTCAATTGCGTGATTTGTGACAATTTGATGACGATTTAGAAATTTGAAAAAGCTGCGAAGGCAAGAAATTGCTCGTGCAGTTGATGAATTTGAGAAATCTTTTTCATGACGATGTGCAAGCCATGAGCGGAAATCTTGTAAGGTTAGGTTCGTGAGAATTGGCTTGGTGATTAGAGAGTTTGAGTGTTGTTTTAGAAATAAAAAGAAATAAGAAATATCATTTTGGTAGGATTTTATGGTGTGATTTGAACATCTTTTTTCTGAGGAAAGATAGATCAGAAAATCACTGACTGAATCTTGGATTTTTTGATTAGCGAGAGTTTCTATTTGCATTTCATTTGGAATATTGGCTATGAAAGGAAATTGTTCTTATTTTTCGTGTTCAATATTTTTTCTCAGATTGCCACATCCGCGGGCGGATCCGTAGGGGCGAATTGCATTCGTCCAAAAACAAAAGGGCAAATGCAATTTGCCCCTACAATAGCCACCTACGATGACTTATCCCGCAGCAACCCAGAAAAACTATTTCAACTTTTCTTTCAACATATCATTAACAACTTTTGGATTAGCTTGTCCTTTGCTTTCTTTCATCACTTGTCCAACGAAAAATCCGAATAATCTATCTTTTCCAGATTTTAATTCCGCAACTTTTTCTGGATTATTGGTAATCACCAAATCGATTATTTTCTCAATTGCACCGGTGTCGCTAACTTGTTTAAAGCCTTTTTCTTCGACAATTTTGGATGGAGAATCTCCGCTTTCGAACATAAAATCCAGAACATCTTTGGCGATTTTTCCTGAAATTTCACCACTTTTGATCAAATCAAGAAGTTCAGACAAGCTTTCGACAGAAACTTTGACATTATCAAAATCAACATTTTCTTTGTTCATGCGACCAAGAAGCTCTACGGTCAACCAAGTGAGACATAATTTAGGTTCATGTTTTTGAATCAACGCTTCAAAATATGCACATGTTTTTGCATCCAGAGTCAAAACTCGAGCATCATATTGACTGATTCCAAATTCTGTGATATATCGAGCTTTTTTGGCGTCAGGAAGTTCAGGCATGTCAGATCT
>JBLHSZ010000084.1:0-5349 GCA_047627095.1 Rickettsiales bacterium | reverse complement strand
TCCTTTTATTGGCTTAATTTCTGCAGATCTCAAAGTTCCAAGTCCTGAAGATGCAAGATCACGAGCAATTCCAAAAACTCCCAAACAATCACCACGATTTGGCGTAACTCCAATTTCAATGATTGTCTCACCTTGTTTGAAAATCTGATTTATTTTGGTTCCAACTGCAATTTTTTCATCAATTTCAATAATTCCATCTGAGTCTACACCAATTCCAAGCTCAACTGCAGAACAAAGCATTCCTAAGCTGTCAGTTCCAGCGACTTTTGATTTCTTGATTTTCATGCCATTGGTTGGAATGATCGAACCGATTGGAGCATATGCCACTTTTAGTCCTGACCTGGCATTTTTTGCGCCACAAATGATTTGTAAATTCTCTTTTTCTCCGGCGTCGACTTGGCAGATTTGGAGTTTTGTTGAATCTGGATGTGGAATGGCAGAAATTATTTGAGCAACGCTGAAAGGCTCTAGTTTAGAGCTCTCATCGGCAACATCTTCAACTTCAAGACCGATGTCATTTAGTTTTTGGCAAATTTGTGCCAAAGAAGCTTTTGTATCAAAATATTCTTTTAGGTTGGAAAGGGTAAATTTCATTTGATTGTTAGTGTTGTTTGCGTTTAATTTTACGCCTTTCCAAGGCGTTTCTGACAGAATCGCAAAATCTAACAATTTATTTTCAATTATGAAAGAAAAAACCCCGCAAATATTAGTCATTGATGATGATACTAGGCTCAGAAATTTATTAATAAAATATTTGGGAGATAATGGGTTTGAAGTTTTGGGTGCAAAAGACACAGCCGATGCTAGAGAAATTCTGAAAGGAAATACTTTTGATATTTTGATTGTCGATATGATGATGCCAAATGAGAATGGTTTGGAATTTACTAAATATTTTCGCACAGTTTCAAACACGCCAATTTTGATGCTTACTGCCAAAGGAAATTCTTCGGATCGAATCGACGGACTTGAAGCCGGAGCTGACGACTACATGCCCAAGCCTTTTGAACCCAAAGAATTATTGCTTCGAATCAATAATATTTTGAAAAGATCAGTTGATTATGTTCGAAAAAATACCTGTGAATTTGGTGATTTTGCGTTCTGTTTTGATGATTCTCGTTTGAAGAAAAATGATGTTTATTTGCACATTACTGAAAGTGAAGCAAAAATTTTGTCGATTTTGTGTCAAAATTTAGGAAATACGGTTTCTAGGGAAAAAATTGCTAAAGAATGTGGCGATGTTGATGCTCGAAGTATTGATGTTCAAATTACTAGATTTAGACGAAAAATTGAAGAAAACCCTAAGCAGCCGCATTTTTTGCAGACAATTCGCAATCAAGGTTATGTTTTACATAAGTAGAAATATTGTCTAATGACAATTTAAAATTAAAATTAAAAAACTAATCGTGAAAATTCTATTTTGTGGTGACATTGTTGGCAGGGCAGGTCGAAAATCAGTTGAAAAACATGTGCCAAAACTAAAAGAAGAACTCGGGTTGGATTTGGTTATTGCCAATGTTGACAATGCTTCGGGTGGTTTTGGGATTAATAAAAATGCTTGTGATGCTTTGACGAAAATTGGAGTTGATGTCATGACTGGCGGTGATCATATTTGGGATCAAAAGGACACCATTGGTTTTATTGATAATCAGCCAAACTTGCTGCGCCCGCTCAATTTTCCCAAACATACTCCTGGAAATGGGGCGATTGTCTTTACTACCAAATCACACAAAAAAATTTTGGTGATTCATCTTTTGGGTCAGGTTTTTATTAAGAATAATCTTAATTGTCCATTCGAGATGGTTGAAGAATTGTTAAAAAACTATCAATTGAAAAATCCTTTGAATAAAAATTCTCACATAAATTATTCAAATAACTCATCAAGAATCTTAGTTGATGCCATTGTGGTGGATATGCACGCTGAAGCTACATCAGAAAAAATGGCGATGGGAAAGTTTTTGGATGGAAGAGTTTCGATGGTGGTGGGAAGTCACACTCATATTCCGACCAATGATTTTCATATTATGTCTGGTGGGACTGCATATCAAACTGATACAGGGATGTGTGGTGATTACAATTCTGTTATTGGCATGTGCGAGGAAATTCCAATCAAATCGTTCTTGACCAAGAGACGAGTTGGTAAAATGGAGCCGGCAAATGGTGAGGCAACTTTTTGCGCGACTTTGGTTGAAATTTGTGATGAGGTTGGAGGGATAAAAACTATTAAAGCTCTTAAATGTGATGGGATGTTGCTAAATCAAAAAAAAGATTAAAAACATGAAAAATTTATGGAAATTATTTACGATTATTTCTTTATTTTCTTTTGCAAGTCATGCCACATCGGTTGGCTCTGCGAGCCAAGCAGGTCAGCTGTATTTTGGTAAAATTGGACCAGTAGATTCGGTTGGAAGTATTGGCGGATCAACAAATTATTGCTCTCCAACAACGCAAGTTTCTAGTGTTGGTGATTGTAGGGGTTTTGGATCTTTTAATTTGGCTGTGCGCAACCAAGGTAAATCTGTTTCTCTTCCAAATAAAAACACATTCAGGGTTTTTATCGAAACTTCAATAGCGACAATCAATGCTAACGACACTGAATTGTTTTTTGAGAATATTGCGGCATGCACCAATTTACCATCGCTGCAATCTGGATTTATTGCCATGGATTGCGCAAATAATTCAACCGCAAACCAAGTCACGCAGAACTGGAGCATTAAAGTTTTTGGAAGAATTTCCAACATCATCTCAGCTCAATCCAGCGCAACATATTCTCCAAACGATGCTTTTGCGGGATTTGGATGCAATAAAGATGGTTTCTCACCAAATATTAATCATCAAAAATGTAGCGGAAATAATCATGGGGTGACATTGGCACCAACATTAAATGCTCAGATTAACAAAAATTTATCTGTTTCAATTTCTCCAACCAACCTTGATTTTGGACAGATTGCGGCAGGAGAATTATTGAGTACTTTTGGTTAAGCTGGAAGTGCCTCAAGTGGAGATGTGGTTCGAATCGCAGACGGAAGTGTTGGTGGTTTTGTGGTTAACGGAGAATATGGGGGTGGAATGAATTACAATATTACCCTTACTGATAATGTTGCTTTGGATTGTCAAAGCCCATCTTGTTCTGGTGACCCATCGATGAATGTGGCTCTAGAATTTCTTTCTGGGTTGATTCCAATTTCTTCAGGATCATCGGTCAGAACATTGAATGGTTATGGAAATGATGTGATTGATATTGAGGGGGTTTTGAGTGTTGGTGCTAATCAGTCAGAGGGGGAATATTTGGGAACCTACAATATTACGGTAGATTATTAATTTAAAATTTTAAAACAAACATGGCAGGACATTCGCAATTTTCAAATATCAAACATCGTAAAGGTGCCCAAGACGCTAAAAGAGCTAAGGTTTTTACTAAGCTTCAAAGAGAAATCACCGTTGCGGCCAAGACTGGTCAGCCGGATGTGAACTTCAACTCACGCCTTCGCAACGCAATCATTGCTGCGCGCAGTAAAAACATGCCGAAAGATCGTATTGACGGCGCGGTTAAAAAAGCCATTTCTGGCAATGAAGGAGAAAACTTCGAAGAAATCCGCTACGAGGGATATGGAAGTGGTGGCGTGGCATTTGTTATTGAGACTTTGACCGACAATCGCAATCGTACAGGAGGAGATGTTCGTAGTATTTTGACTAAAGCTGGAGGAAATCTTGGTGAGACTGGGTCGGTTGGTTTTATGTTTGATCATGTTGGTTTGATTGAATATGAGGCGAAAGATGGAAGCGCTGATGACATGTTTGAAGCGGCTTTGGAAGCTGGAGCAGATGATGTTAAAAGCAATGCAGAATGGCATGTGATCACTTGTGCGACCGATGAATTTAGTGCGGTTCGTGATGCGCTGATCAATAAATTTGGTGATCCATCAACTGCTAAACTAGATTGGATAGCTCAAAATACTGTGGAACTGGATCTTGAAACTGCGCAGAAAATTCTCAAATTAGTTGATGCGTTGGAAGATAATGATGATGTTCAGTCGGTGGCTGGAAATTATGTGATTTCGGACGAAATAGCTGAGAAATTGTAAGATAGGTTCTGGACCATTAATTTGATGACAGGATTTTATCTATTAACATTTTATTCTCGCTTTTAGATCCTTATTTCTCAATTTTTTCATCTTTACTTCCCAATATTGTCATCCTCGCGAAGGCGGATATCTGTGAGGTTTTTAACCACAAACTAAGGTTATTAGTTTGTCTTGGAGATCCTATCGATCCCCGCCTTCGCGAGTATTTTACAAAGTTGGTAATTAATTTACCCACTTATTTTTAACAAGAGTCAAAATTAGCGATGAATTCTAGGACAAAAAATAAACAAATAATCCTCGACCCAGCTCAAAAAGATGTGCAGAAACATCTAAATCATCTTGCCAAACAGGTCACTAAAAATGCGAGAAAAAACCAAGCTCGACTAGCTTTAAAAGCTTGGTTTGTTGATGCTGATCCGGTCAAAAGCCTCTACATCTACGGCAAAGTTGGCAGAGGAAAATCGATGTTAATGCAAGGTTTTTTCAAAGATCTTGATTTGCCTGAAAAAGTTTATTTTCACTTCAATAATTTGATGCAAGAAATTCACAAAGAATTACACATTTTGCGCAAAATTCCTGCCAACAAAAATCGTGATTTGATTGCTGATGCCACTTCTAAAGTTATTGGCTCTTCTCGGGTTTTGTGTTTTGATGAAATGCAAGTTGAAGATGTGGCGGATGCGATGATTTTGCAAGGAATGTTCAAATATTTTTCTCAAAATGACATTGCTGTGGTCACAACATCTAATTGTCATCCACTTGAGCTTTATGAAAATGGATTGCAGAGAAATTTATTTTTGCAATTTGTTAATGAGATTTTGCTGCAGAAATTTTTGGTTCTGGATTTGGATGGAGAAATTGACTACCGTGGGGAAAAAGAAAGCATTAAGAAACACTATTTTTATCCCAATAACCCAGAAAACACCGCAGAAATATTGAAAATTTGGGATGGATTATTAGAAAATAATAAACCACATTCGCAAGAAATTGCAGTTTTGGGGCGGAAAATTGTGGCAAAAAAGACCTATCAAAAAATGGCAATGTTTGATTTTTCCGAGCTTTGTTTGGCTGATCTTGGAACCGCAGATTTTGGCGCTATTGCCAAAACATTCTCGCGTATTTTTCTATTAAATGTGCCGATCTTGAAACCGGAAGATCGAGGTCCGGCTAAAAGATTGATTTGGTTTGTTGATGAAGCTTACGAAAATAATGTTGAGTTGGTGGTTTTGTCGCAAGTTAGGCCAGAAGAAATTTATGTTTCAGGCAT
>JBLHSZ010000083.1:0-5373 GCA_047627095.1 Rickettsiales bacterium | reverse complement strand
TCGTCATGCTCCAGTTGATCGTTATGTTCATCCTGATGAATTCGAATTTTACAAAAAAGCCGCTTACAATAAAGGCTTCCTAATGGTTTCTTCAAGTCCTCTAACAAGATCATCTTATCATGCAGGTGATGATTTTGTGAAGATGAGAAATGAGCGTGAAAGAAGATTAAAAATAGAAAAATAATGTCAGAAAATACTCCGGAAATTAAAGGTCAAAGAATTGCTAAAGTCATTGCCAGAAGTGGTTTTTGCTCACGACGAGATGCCGAACAAATCATTTTAGAAGGAAGGGTGAAAGTTAACGGCGTGACAATCGACACGCCAGCAACCATAATCACTGATCATTCCATCAAAATCGATGGCAAATTGATTGAGGCCAAACAGCCAGCTAAAATATGGATCTTCCACAAACCAAAAGGTTTGATTACCAGTAACAGCGATCCAAAAGCACGAAAAAATATTTTTGAAGTTCTGCCAAGACATCTACCAAGAGTAGTTACTATTGGTCGTCTCGACATCAATACTGAAGGATTGTTGCTTTTAACCAATGACGGTGAAGTTGCTAGACATATTGAACTTCCTGCCAATAAATGGACCAGAATTTATCGTGCGCGAGTCTATGGAATTATCGACATGGACAGGCTCAAAAAGCTACAAAAAGGCATCATCATTGAAGGTGTTAAATATGGTGGAATAAAAGTTGAAATGGAACAAGAAAGAGACTTCAACTCATGGCTTAAAATTTCTCTAACTGAAGGAAAAAACCGTGAAATAAAAAAAGTTCTAGAATATTTTGGACTAAAAGTAAGTCGCCTAATACGCATTTCTTTTGGACCTTTTCATCTTGGTGGGTTGGCCGTCGGACAAGTTAAAGACGTCCCAAGACCAGCTTTGGTTGATGCTATTCCGAAAGAATTTCTTTAATCACTCGCCACTTCTAACTCATAATTTATAACTAAAAAACATGATTCCTCGCTACTCAAGAAAAGAAATGTCCAATATCTGGGCCGAACAAAATAAATATCAAATCTGGATGGAAATTGAAGCTTATGCCGTTCAAGCCATGGAAAAATTAGGCATTGTTCCGATCGGAGTTGGTCAAGAAATTCTTGATAAAGGCAGGGTTGACGCTGATGAAATTGCAGAAATAGAAGCTGTGACCAAGCATGATGTAATCGCATTTTTGACTAATTTGGCTGAGTCAATTGGTGAAAATTCACGCTTTGTTCACATGGGAATGACCAGCTCCGATGTTTTGGACACTTGCCTTTCTAAACAATTAGACCAAGCATCAGAAATTTTGCTTGATGATTTGGAAAGACTTTTGAAAGCTCTAAAAGACCAGGCAGAAAAACATAAATTCACTTTGTGTGTCGGAAGAAGCCACGGAATTCACGCCGAACCAACAACTTTTGGTTTGAAAATGGCGCGTTTCTATGCTGAATTCAAAAGAAACAAAGAAAGATTGATTGTGGCTAGAAAAGAAATCGCAGTTTGTGCAATTTCTGGCGCAGTTGGAACTCACGCCACAATTGATCCTTCAGTTCAAACACATGTTGCAAAAAAACTGGGTCTTGAAGAGGAAGAAATATCCAGCCAAGTGATCCCAAGAGATCGTCACGCTGCATTCTTTGCGACTTTAGGAATCATCGCTTCTTCTATCGAAAACATTGCGGTTGAAATTCGTCATTTGCAAAGAACTGAAGTGTTGGAGGTTGAAGAATTTTTCTCCAAAGGTCAAAAAGGATCTTCAGCCATGCCTCACAAACGCAATCCTGTTTTGTCAGAAAATCTGACCGGACTTGCTAGAATTGTCAGATCAGCTGTCAATCCTGCCATGGAAAATGTTGCTTTGTGGCATGAAAGAGATATTTCACATTCTTCAGTTGAAAGAATGTTAGCGCCTGACGCAACAGTAACACTTGACTTTGCTTTAAATCGTTTGATTGGTTTGGTAGAAAATCTTTTGGTTTATCCAGACAACATGATGAAAAATTTGAACAAATTAAATGGTTTGGTTTTCTCTCAACAAGTTCTAATTGCTTTGATTGACGAAGCAAAAATTTCTCGCGAAGATGCCTACAAAATCGTTCAAACTAATGCCATGAAAGTTTGGCAAGATGGTTGTGATTTTTATGAATTGCTTGTAGCTGACGAAAAGGTCAATAAATTCTTAGGAGCGGAAAGATTGAAGAAAATTTTCGATTTTGGTTTTTACACCAAGAACATTGATCAAATTTTCAGTAGGGTTTTCTAAGGAAATACCAAATAATTAATTTTTTATTTTAAAATAGGTCAAAACCTTTATTGGTTTTGACCTATTTTTTTGTCTTTTATTGGGCAGGAAGATAGGTCGTTTGAAAATATGAGATTAAGATTTTAACAAAATTCTTTCACACAAATTTGCGTGGCGGTGTTTTTTAAGAGGTTTTTTATTGATAAATTTGCATCAATTAGGAAACTGAATTTGTTGATGAGTTTAAAGGTATAGATTGTTTAAAAAATGGGTCCGTTTCATAGGAATTATTACTACTAAAAATATAAATTGGCAGAGTGTTCAAGGTTTTTGCGCACAATTTGCAGAAGAATATAGAGGTGAAGAAATTCATAAAAAATATAGAGATAAGCTTTTGAAGTCTTGGGAAAAGGCTGTTGAAATAACTGTAAAAACTGAAATAGAAGATAAAAAGAAAAAGGCGGAAAGCGAAAAGAAAGATGGTGATACTAATTATACTTATTATTTTTTAGATCAACATTTTGAATTGCCATTTTCTTTAATCAAAAACAAAGGAAAGAGCTGTATACCTTCTCAAATTCCTAAAAATATGTGTATTACTTTCCAAGAATTATTTGCACAAACTGGGAATTAGTTCAATTGATTTGGAAGGCCTAAGTAATTGTTATTACTTCAATAAATTGTGTGAATCAAATGATTTCCGTAAGGATTTAAACTCACGCAATTATCTCTAAAATTACCCCTATATTTTGCGCGAAAACATCACGACTTATTGTTTATCGTAATTTAAAAATTTTGATATCTGAATCTTAATTTTATTTTTTATAAACCTGTGCTTTTACCTAACTCTTGTTCGCCTGTTACAGATTTTACATCTAAAGATCCTCTGCGAGAAGAAGTGTCTGGCGATGGTGGTCTCGCTATCGAGGAAGATTGTTTGGGGGGATTTTTATCGCTGTATTCTTGTTGAACACCGTGCTTTATAAATCCATCAGTTATTTTGGAAGATAATAGATTAAATTGCTCTGGGGTTATTGTATTTTCAGGATTTGTAAGATATTTTTCAATAAAAGTATCTTTAGTTTGAATATCTTCTAATAAATCAAATAAATGATTGGCTGCATCAAAAGGCGGTTTTTTCCCAGAAAAATGTTCTGCCACTTCCTGTATTAAGCGTTTTTCTTTATCTCCAGATAATTGTTCTGCAAGATTTTCAGGTGTTACTCCCTCATCTATTTGCTTTTTTATACCATCAATTTGAGTGTCTACTTCCTGTTGATAAATTTCCAGTCCTGCAACCGCGTCTTCTAAACCCTCTATCTCTGGAGATGATGATCTTTCACTATCTGATTTTGGCATAAGTTATAAATTTTTAATTAAGATTGAATAGATAAAAAAATTTAAGTAAGATGATGTATGTCATAGATTAATTATCTAGTAATTTTTGTCCAAGATATATTTGTTTGTGATATCTAATTACTAATGTGCAATGGAAGAAGCTAAATAATTTATTTTTATTATTAAACTCCTCCATAATTATTAATATTTTTTGGAGATAATTTTATGAACAAATCTTATACAGAATCTACACAGAACCCTTATATTAAATCAATTCCTGACAATGCTAAAGAAATTTACAATAATTTAATTGATGCAATTGGAAGGGGAGATGGCGCTTCTATTTCTAAAAATACAGATGCTCTGATGAAGATTGATCCAGAATTGATTTTTTATCCAGGAGAGAAAGGTCTGACGCCACTACATATTGCTTGTAGTCAAGAAAGCGTAGCTAGTATGAAAGCTTTAGTTCAAGCTGTTAAACAACACTGCAAACAAAACGGAGTTGAGGCCAATAGAATTATGCCTCAATTTCTTAATGCTCAAGATGATAAAGATTGCAATACGCCGCTACATGTTGTTGTGGCTAGTAATAACCCAGATGAGTTAAAAGAAAAAAAATTAACAATTCTTCTATCAGAATATAGGCACATAGATGTTTATAAGAAAAACAGGGGTCTTGGCACTCCAATTGATGTTTCTGCTTATAAAAGATTTGGAGGTAAGTTTTTTGTAAAATGCATTACCAAACAGTATGAAGGTCTTCAAGAAAAAGGACTAATCACAACAAAATTGATTGGCTCAGAAATAAAGGTAAAGGGTGAAAATGTTAAAATGCCACTTGTTGTTGCGATGACCATGGGCATGTTAGGAAGTTTAGTAGCTCCAAATGTTGATGGTAAAAAAGATGTGGAAATAATAGAACAGCTCGGCATAAAAAAGAAGGATGGTGTGGTAAATGAGGTAGAAAATTCTTTTGAAAACAGAGTTCTTGCCCTTTATTCACAAACCTCGGTTTCTGTGCCAGAAAATGCCAATAATGAGATTAAAACACTAGAAGGCATGCTTAAAAAAGCAGACAATAAATTGAGTAAAGGTGATGCAATAGGTTTTTTAGAAAAAATGTCTGATGTTGTGGGTTTGTCAAAAGAGGGTTTTCATGACGAAGGTAGTCAAGCGAAAAATTCCAATTATTTTGAAAGAATGTTGGAAGCAGTTCAAGTTGAGTTGGTAAGGGACGCGGAATTGCCAAAAAATGAACAAAAATATCCAGTTGGACTTAAAGGCTCATCCAGTTTAGAAGTTAATCATTTAGAGCGTGAAAATTCTGATACATTTGAGGTTAACCTAGGACAACAAGAACTGTGGACAGACAGAGTAGGAAGTAAAAATCCCCTAAGAGAAGAACAACGCAGAAAATCTTTAGGTCCATATAACAGAATTAGTAGTTTTGTGGGCGCAAGAAGAGCAAGTCAAGCTCCTCCAACTTTATCTGGCGTAAGGGGAGGATAAATATAGATTGTCTCTAATTTTGTGTCAAAATCCTAATTTAGGCTAAATATAATTTTAGCCTAAATTAGACATAATATTCTAATTACAGAAATAAAATGATTTCCGTAAGGATTTAAAACCCCTCAATTCTTCCCAAATTTCCCCCGATATTCTCCACGAAAAACACTCGCGGAAAGTGAATCGTGCGAAAACATTACTTTTCAATGTTTCTCGTATATTTTAAGAATTTTGATGTCAAAATGCTTCTTTTCCAAAATTCACAAACCCAAAACCTCTAAAAAAATTAT
>JBLHSZ010000082.1:0-5513 GCA_047627095.1 Rickettsiales bacterium | reverse complement strand
ATCGATAATTTTTGGTCTTTTGGGTTTGGTGGTTTATTTGAATTTTATGCATTTACCAAGATCCTCATCAATAGTTGGTGGTTTGACATTGTCAATGTTGGTTTTGCCGGTGATTATTATCGCTACTAGAAATGCTATTAAAACCATTCCTTCATCAATTAAAGAAGCTGCAGTTGCAATGGGAGCGAGTAAGGTTCAGGTTATGTTTCATCATACTTTGCCATTGTCACTGCCCGGAATCATGACCGGAACAATTTTGGCTATTTCACGAGCTCTTGGTGAAACTGCTCCGCTTTTGATGATTGGTATGGTGGCATTTATTGCTGATATTCCTGAAGGTTTCTCTGATCCAACAACGGTGATGCCAGTGCAGATTTATTTGTGGTCAGATAGTCCTGAACTTGGTTTTGCTGAAAAATCTGCTGCTGCGATTATGGTTTTATTGGCATTTCTTATTAGCTTTAATGGTGTTGCGGTTTATATCCGTAATAAATTTGAAAATAAATGGTAGGTGTATGAATAATTTATTAAAATTATCGATGGTGGCAATTCTATTTATTGCTAATTCTTGTTCTTTTGCTAATAAATCTACAGTTACTGTTCCGATGAATAGCAATCCTCCCGGAGCCCGAATTGTGATTGATGGAGAAAGTTATGGGAAAACCCCAGCTTTTGTTAGTTTGAAGCCAAATAAAAATTATAAAGCCACATTCTCGAAGCAAGGTTATGAGTCAGCTACGGTTGATATGGAAACTTGGTATTCTATGCGTGGTGGAAAAAGTGCTGATGGTGCTAGATGTATGGCGGATGTCGCTTCTTTCATATTGCCTTATTTCATAGTTTTGTTATTTGCTTCAGAAAAATGTGGATCATTTAAGCAAACTGATTATTTCGCTGATTTGCCAAAATCTCAGATTGTTGTTCCAAAGAATAATCCAAATTCAGGTTTTTCGCCAAAAAATCCATATCAGAATTATTATGGTAATCAATCACCATATGACGATGGTTCGAGCGGGGTAAATCAATATCAAAATAGTTATTATCAGCAATATCAAAAGCAACCTGATTCTTACCAGGATCCAAATCAAGAATTTCATAATCAATATAAAACTCCAATCCCAAGACAGAATCAAAATACTAGTGAGAGAACTTGGTAATGATTAATTTTTTTTCAAAGATTGTTTCTTTGGCTTTTATTTTTTTTATTAGTTCTTGCTCTAGTCAAAAAACCCCCACCAACTTGACATTTGACACCTATCCAAAAGGAGCCAAGGTCTATATTGATGATGTTTATTATGGGGATACCGTCAAACAAGTTAGATTAATTGCCAGTAAAGACTATCGACTTAGGTTGGACAAAGATGGCTATCAATCCATAGAAAGTGAAATAAAAACAAAATTTAGTTTAAGACCTAAAAATACAGCAAAAAGAATTAAATGTAGACTAAATTTTATTGGTTCAGTTCTGATATTTCCAATTTTTTCATTGAAAAATCATTGCCTCAGCTTTACCAAAACTGTTTATCAGTTTAAGATGGTGAGAAGTCAATCCCAAAATCTTCAGACCAATATGATGAGTTTGGATCCAGATCAAAATCCCTACCAAGACAACGGATCAAAAGGTTTTCAATATCAAGGAATCTCACATCAAGGTGGTTTGTCATCTCAACCTCCTAGACAAGATCAATATCAGAAACCTTTTAATCCTGAATCTATCCATTATGAAAAATCAGAAACCCCACCTAAAAATGTTCCTGATTATCAGAGAAATCAGATAAATAATCATTATTCCACTCCTTACCAATATTATGATACTGGGCAAGTGCCACAGAAAAGTGGAGTTGATCAATATCAATCAAATGAAAGAGAATTGAATTATTACCAAGAAACTTCGCAACGAAATTATTTGCAAATCAATTCCAGAGAAAACTAATTTAACCTCAGGGCTAAAATTGAAAATAATGAAAGATATTTATTGAGAGCTTGGAAAAGTTGATCAGCTAACAGATGGGGGAGGTGATTAAAGATTGGGTTTCTAAATTAAATATCTGTAGAAGATATTTGTGATTTGTCATCAAGAGATGGTTAAATTAAAAAATGTATTTGTGAAAAATAGGTTTCTTTTATGGTGAGGTTAAAAACCGTTTTAGTTGAGAAAAAGCTTGGGTTCGGTGACTTATCTTATCCTTTTCTTTGGGAAAAATTTCTCCAAAAGTTTTATCCATGCCATCAGCGATAAAAATTGGATCGTAGCCAAAGCCATTTTCTCCTTTTGATGGAAATATTAGTTTTCCGTCAACTCTTCCTTCAAATGATTCAGTCTGATTGTTTTTTGGATCGAATATGGTCAGATTGCAGATGAAATGAGCTTTGACAATTTGGTTTTTCAAATCTATTCCTTTCTCAATCAATTCTTGTTCTATTTTTTGAAAAGCTAGGTCAAAATCTTTAGTTTCCCCGTCGTTGGCTAAAGCAAATCTTGCTGAATGAATCCCTGGTTTTCCGTCAAGAAAATCAACGCACAAACCAGAATCGTCAGCCAAAGCAACTAGTCCAGTTTTATTAGCATAGTATTTTGCTTTTAAAACAGAATTTTCTTCAAAAGTACTCCCGGTTTCTTCTGGTTCTTCTAGGTCAAAATCTGCTGCTGAAATTGTTTTGATGTCAATGTCCTTAAGCAATTGGGCAATCTCGATCAGTTTTCCTTTGTTTCCACTAGCAATTAGAATCTCGTTAATTTTTGTTTTCATCAATATCTAAGCAATGAGATTGGTAATTATTTATTCTTCACCCAGTCTTTGAGCTTCATCTTCTGAGGTGAGGGCGTTGATGAATTCGTCCAAATTTCCGTTAATAACTTCATCAAGTTTGTACAAAGTCAAATTGATGCGATGATCCGAAACCCTTCCTTGTGAGAAATTGTAGGTTCTAATTCTTTCCGATCTGTCCCCTGATCCAATTTGACCCCTTCTGTCGTCCGATCTTTCTTTGTTGATTCTTTCACGTTCAGCTTCATAAAGCCTAGAGCGCAATATTTTCATTCCTTTTTCACGGTTTTTGTGTTGGGATTTTTCATCTTGCTGACAAACCGTCACACCAGTTGGAATGTGGACGATTCTCACCGCACTGTCTGTGGTGTTGACTGATTGACCACCAGGACCAGATGCGCGGTAAACATCGATTCGCAAATCTTTTTCTTCAACTTTGATGTCAACTTCTTCAGCCTCAGGCAAAACTGCAACTGTCGCAGCTGAGGTATGAACTCTTCCTTGGCTTTCAGTTTCAGGAACTCTTTGAACTCTGTGAACTCCAGATTCGAATTTTAGTCGAGCAAAAACATTTCGACCAGAAATTGAGGCCGAAGCGTCTTTGTAGCCACCAATTCCAGTGTCAGTGATTGACAATATTTCAAATTTCCAACCTTTTATTTCAGCATATTTTTGATACATCGCAAACAGCGTTGAAGCAAATAGAGCCGCTTCTTCTCCACCAGTTCCGGCGCGAACTTCAATGATTGCATTCTTTTCATCAGCTTCATCTTTTGGCAAAAGAGCAACTTTGATATCTTTTTCAAGTCCAACAATTTGTTTATCTAGGCTGTATTTTTCTTCATCCAACATGGTTTTCATCTCTTGATCTAAATCAGGATCTTTGAGGTCAGAATTTACGCCTTCCAATTCGGATTGAGCTTTGTTGTAGGCATTGATGATTTCAACAATCGGACCTAGATCAGAATATTCTTTAGAAACTTTGGCGTAATCATTGCCGAGCTTGGAAGGATCGAGCAATTTTTCACCCAAATCATGATGTTTTTTGATTAAGGATTCGAATTTTTCAGAAAAGGACATTTTGAATTGGAATAGGTTGCTTTACAAAAAGCGCATATCAAATCTTAAAAGAAGATTTAAGTCAATATTAGACAACTAATATTAAGTAAAATGTAGGATTAGCTCTGGGCTATTTATTTACCAGCTCTAAAACACCTTTACTGTCCCATCTTTTTCTAATTTTTCATTCAAATAAATTCCTTTTTCAAAGATTTTTATTTTTTCATTACTGGCATTGGATCCATCGTTTACTTCTGGATAAAAATATCACCCAGATATCTGCCATAAAATCTAACCTTGCCGCTAAGTCTCGCAAATATTTAAAGGATTTTTTTACAGCTTCAGTTTTCATTTCCGGAGCTTCAATTTGTGACAAACGAACCCTTTGTTTTTTAATCACTTCAAAACCCAGATCAATATTCAAAAGAAAAGTGTCGCCGTCAACGACATTAATGATTTTCGCCTTGTAGAGGTAGTTTGCTTTGGTTGGTCTGGTGATTGTTGATTTGTCGTTTGTTTGGATTTAGTTTTTAAGATTCTTAATTTCATTTCCAAGTTTTGGAACATTCCACTTCTCATCTACTGCTTTTTGTTCTAGCTCCTTTCTTGTTCCATCATCATTGATTGCGAGCAAATATTTGTAATGTGACCAAGAAAGATAATTCTGGTTTTGGTTGCCAATATTAGAGATTTTAAGTCGCTAACCAGCTTTGAATATTGGTTCTGATTCAAGATATTATTTTCCATTTTAAAATATTTTTTGGGTTCTGAATTTAACATTAGATCTTTGCTACACGTAGCAAAGATCTAATATTAAGAAATTGAGATGAAATTAAAAAGGTTAATTTTAAAAATAGAATGCTCAATAGCTTGCATTCAAAGCTTTTATTGGTATTTTGTGTCAAAATTATTGAAATGTTTAAAGGCTTTTTTATTAAAAAAAATTAAGGATCAAAATGGATGAAATAGAAAGAAATAAGCCAATAATTATCGATTTTGTTAAATTGCTTTTAAGTGGAGAAAATACTGCCAATAAAGATCTGGAAAGTAAAGAATCAACAACTAGGCATGAGAGGCTTAAAGCCAATAGAGAAATATTTTTGAGACATTCAGATCAAGTTCTAAATTTGGTAAAATATATTTTTATTGATGAGAAAAAATATCCGTTCGAAGAAGACGATCTTGTGAGGGATTTGAAGTTTTTATTTAAAAAGACTAGACAGGAAGATCAATCTAAAATTAATGGTTTGGTTAGAGAGTTAGGGTTGGAAACGAGATTGGGTGATTTTGATCAAATGATGACAAGATTAGCAATGACATCGAATTGTTTTAATATTCTGGAACCGGGTCTATCGGCAAATTATCAAGATAAAGAAAAAATATTAAAGGGTTTTGAAATATCGTATAAACTTACTAGAATATGTCATTCTGTTTTGCTGAAAACAGAAGTGGCTATTATTGAATTTGAAAAAAGATTAGAAGCTGGAGATAAAAAATCTGACGTGACAGACAAAGCAGTTTTGGCAGAAGATAAGAAAGGATCAAGTGAGAAAAAATCAAAGGCCTCAAAAAATAGAAGAAATACACTCAAAAAGAAAGAATCTTCAAATGAAGAAACAATCTCTTTGAAATTCGATTCAGCAAGAGACGGAAAATATGTCTACATCGCTCTACCAGGAGATTCTG
>JBLHSZ010000081.1:0-5707 GCA_047627095.1 Rickettsiales bacterium | reverse complement strand
CTTGATGGTTTTGCTAATGATCTTTATTCGTTTTTGAATAACGGCATAAAAACTTCCAAAAAAGGAGGTAAATAATGTCATTTGGCGGATTTACAAAAGAAAGCAATACCTCTCCAATGAGCGAAATAAACACCACTCCTTTGGTTGATGTTATGCTGGTTCTATTGATCATTTTTATGATCACATAATCAATTATCCATCAAAAATATTTTGCAAAAAACTTTCAAGAGCATTAGAAACACTTCCTTTTAAAAAGAAATCTTTTCAAATAAAATTTTCAAAATGCTTAAATCAGAAACCACAAAAAACTCTCAGCGCAAATCTGCAAAGAAATTAAAAACAACAGAAGATCAACTCAAAAATGGTCTTACATTTGAAAAAATATTTACTCCTAAAGAATTAGATGAGGCTGCAGACTTGGAAAGATGTTTAAGTCCTACACATAGTTTGGCCAGTGCATTTCCATCCAGACAACCAACTCCAATTCCAGCTGATGATTTATCTAACAAAAAAATAAACAGCCAGAAAAACAATAAATTGACAACAGAAGAAAGATTAAAAAATCTCGAAGGATCGATGAATGGAGCTTCAGAAAAAATTGAGGAAATCAAAGGAATTTTTATGCAAGTATGCCAAAAACAAGATATAGGTAATATTGGCAAAGATCTTAACAAATCACCATCTTCAACAGTTTCAAAAACAATATTCCAAATATGTAGGAAATGACCCTAATCAACAATCAAGACCATAATCAAAAAAACATCTTTTTTCTAAATCATAATTTGGCTTTCAATCTCAGCTCTAATCCTAGGTCAGGCGTCTTCCGCCAACCATTGAAAAACAATTTCAATAAACTTCGTTTGGTTAAAATATTCTCCACTTCGTAATACACTTTTACGATATTTTTGCGCCCAGCAGTTCTAGAAACCTCAATATTGGGATTTGGATTTTTGATTCTAGCGGTTTTTTCTGGCAGATGGGTCGCTGAAGTTCCAGAACTAAATGCACTCTTCAGCCATGGCGGAAGAATCCAGATTTTTTAGTGATTATCTATTTAATTAAAATGTAATCGAGAAGATTATTGATGTCGCTATGAACCTTGAGCATTATCATGGCGACAAAGGCAAAACCACCGACGCTAATTTGATCATTTTGATAGAGGTAGCTAAGTAAATAAATTTGCGCCGCAGACATAGTGACAATCATCAAAGTGTCAGTATTGTCGACCCAAAAAGCGTCAAATCTTCTGGTTATTCTGCCCCATTCTTGTTTCTTGAGAAGCGCTGGGGTTAGCTTCAATTTGAACTCGTTAACAACATTTCCAATCACCTTGATACCAAAAATATTGGAAATTGAATCATTGACAACACCCACAATTTCCTGACTAGATTTCTCATATGATTCCTGCAGCTTGAGCTGTTTTTTCAAAAGAAGATAAATGACCGGCGTGTAGATAAACAAAAAAACCAGCTGCACTAAAGCTGATAAATAATGAACTTTAAATAGAAAAACCACCCCGATAATGATCGCCCATAAAATCACCAAGCTGCGAAAAAGAGTGCTGACGATGTCCGACATGCCCATCTGAAAACCGTTTATTTTTCCAGCAATTTCACCCGACATATGCGAATCAAACCAATGTAGGGAATGGTTGATTGTTTTTTTGTACATTCCAGAAGTCATTTTGCTGATGAATTCGGGTTTATATTTCAAATTGAGCAGGCGAACAATAAAAAACATGCCGTGATTCATGAATTTGAAAAATACAAATAAACCCAAAAGAATGGTTAGATTGGCATTTTGGTTGGTAGTAATATCGTCAATTATTTCTTTGATTTTGTAATGAACCGAAATCTCAAAAAGTGAGGCGATGATTGAGACGGCGAATAAAGATAGGAAATAAACTCGATATTCTACGCAAATTTGCAGAATGTAGTTTTTGAGTGAGTTTTGGTTTTTCATTAATTTTTTGTGATTGGTATTATCTCCAAACAGTTGATATTGGAAATATATAGTCAGATAGTTTGCAATATTGCGCTAATATTAATTAACTTCAAAAAAATTAAAATAACAAACTGGCTTAAGAATTTGCCAAAAAAACTCAATGGCAATATGGAATATCAAAAATATCTGATCCATTCAAAAGATCATCATCCTGAACAGGAAATTTTATCAAAAAGGGAGTTCTTTGCAAAAAAAAAGAGAAGGATAAGTGGGGAAAGATCAATCGATGTTGTTAAAAGATTGATCTTGAAATGCAAAAATTTATTTATTTTAAAAAGGACGATTTATAGACGACCCCAAATGTCATTATCTTGCATTATTTGGGCAATATTTTTATCCAAACATTTATCGACAAGCCAATCATAATGTCCTGAACCCATTCCAAAATCAAAAGGACCCAGAATAATTGCCAAAATCATAGGCTTGTGACTGACAAATTCTTGCTCATAAATCTTTGAATGTAACCCGGATCTTGTTTCAATATTAACTTTTATTTTGCTATTCACGACATTGCGATACATTGAAGAGACAACGCTGACTTCCATAATTTCCACACTCATATGGTTGAAAGAAAAATCCTTTATTTGCAGATTTTTATCATAAAAATTGTTGGTAAATTTGCGTCCAAAAATATCAACAAAATGATTATTATTACTAATTTTCGCAACTTTAAGTTGGAAACCACCTTCCTTTTCAAAATAATATGAATCTTTGTATTTATCTTTTTGTCTCCAAACTGAAGCCCTAGTTCTAAAGCCAATAAAATTTTTATATTCCCTACTATCAATAAATCTCAAAGACACTTCTTTTTTAGAAGATTCTAAAAATATATCTTGCCTGATTTCTGCAGAATATGGCGATATTTTCACTTCATGATTAGAATATCTGCAGGAGGAAAAAATCAATAGGAGAAAAAGCAGAAAAAATGGTGCAATAACTGCTTTTATCTTTGAATGAAACTGCACACAATGTTCTATTGGGGATATTTTAAAAATATATTGTTTCATTTCTTAAAACTTCAAATTATAGCGCACCATCATCAAATATTGACTTTTTGCACCTTTGATATTGTCTGGTTCTTGCCTAACGAGGGCATTGTAATTGATGGTTCCGCGATCATATTTTAATCTCGTGGAATAAGAAATTTCTAAATCTCTTTCTTTTCCATCTGGCGCTAGACTAACGCCATTGGCGGTCAATCTTTGGACATTTCCCTCATCATCACGAGAAATTGGAATATCAAGATTTGCACTACCTTTATAGATTCGAAGTGGCTCGCTGTAAACCAAAGCCAAACTTCCGCCAAAGAAATCATTGTTCAATAATCCCATTGCAGATCCTCTGCTTTTGATGTCACTAAAATCTCTAAATACCCCGATACTATTTCCGCTAACATCGGTTTTTCCTTCTGAATAGCTAGCAGTTACTTTCCAACTACCAACCAAATCTCTAGTTCCTGAAAAAGTCACATATTTGGTCGCAGGATTGCTGCCAGAGCTGAACGCACCTTCGCTTTTCGATCCTAGTAAATTATTATTTAGCTCATCAAGATTTCCTAAAGAAAAACCAATTTTAGTTTTTTTATTGATTTTGTAACCAACGGAACTATCGAAAATTCTGCTTTCATCGCTACTAAATTTACTAACTGAGTTGCTGTAGCTGTAGTTTGAGAAAGAAAGGCTAGTAGTCAGTTTTGGAGTCAACTTCTGAGAAAGAGAAAGTTGATTTGTGCTAATCTGACTTTTGCTGTCATTATTTGTGCTGACAATGGCACTTAACTTTTTATAAGGACTTGTGGCAAAATTATTGTAAGAAATCAAATTATGACTTTTAGCAGGATTTTCCTGATTAAAATTACCGTTAAAGTCATTTTTACTAAAACCAATTTTCAAACCTTTGGAAAAATTTCGGCTGTAAGCAAAAGACACATCTGAACTATTAAAACCATTTTTATCTTCTTTTGATCGATCGATGGTCAGATGCTTCAAACCAAATTTATTATTTTTCATTTGACCAGAAATTGGATCTTCATAAAGATTCCGAGCATTAAATCTCACAGAAAGATTATTGGAACGATTTTTACCAAAACTCATTGGCAATCCAGTAGTTGAATAGTCGTTGAACAAAAAGTTGTCCAAACTATAGGGATTACTGCCAATAGAGCTGATCTTTTGATCAAGATTAGCTTTATAATCACGACCATATTTATCAAAGAAAACGGCATTTTTTAATATCGGTGCAACATTGGCACTAAATGCATTACCAAAAATTGAATGAGAACTTATTGAAGATGTTCTGGCGTCAGATCCAGCAGAAGAAACTATTGATGAAGAAGCAACGTTGTTTGCCCCTTGAGCAGTTACGGCACTTTCTAAATTGAGAAGTCCATGTCCATAGATATCATCAACTCCAGCAGCACCAAGATCAGTTGCAGTATCTAACAAAATTTGTGCTGTTTGAGGTGCGGTCAAGAAAGTCCATGCTCCGCGCAAAACCGCAGCAGCACCAGAAACATGGGGGGCGGCTTGAGAAGTTCCAGAAAGATATATTTGGTAATAATCACCACTGTTGTACGCCCCTATAATTGAGACTCCTGGGGCAAAGAGACAAAAATCTTTGGTGACTCCACAAATATTACTAAAATCGGCAATATTATTATTCTCATCAGTTGCTCCAACCGCCAACATAAATCCATCAAGCTCATCATTATTGGCATATAAAGCTGGTCTAACCGGTTTTGGAAAATTTAAATAATCAGGATTCTGAACAATAGTCTGTCCATCGCCATTATTGTCAGCGTCGTTTCCGGTGGCAACAACCATCAAAGCATCATTATCTTTGGCAATCAATAATTTTGGAGATAGTGCAGCTAAACTACCTTCTCCATTGTAAGAACTGTAGCTACTAGATCCCCAGCTCATGTTAATAACTTTTGCACCGTTTTGTGCAGCATATTCAACGCCATCGTAAGGATCCATAGACATATCTGCCTCAACTGAATCCTCTAAATCCAATCGAACGGCAATGATATCAGAACTAAATGCCACTCCATGCATACCCAAATCATTTTTTACTCCTGAAGCAATTGATGCAACATGAGTTCCGTGACCATCATAATCACTACTAGGACTAGTGTGAAGAGAACCATGATCATTTCCTGCAATGTCTATATGCGTTAGCCTAACTCCAGTATCAGCAATGAAAACTTTAACCCCATCTCCGCCAATTGCTTTATTGTTAGTTTGAAGCAAAGAATAAGCCTCAGCGGCTTTGATATTTCCGAGGCCATATTGTGAATTATATTCCGTAGTTTTAAACGAATCTATTTGATCTTGATCAACAGCAGTATCAAATCCTGGGGTTGGGGTTGGGGTTATTTCTGAAGGTTCGCTAGATCCACCTCCACCGCCACCGCCACCGCCACCAGCAGCAGCTCCACCAATAACAACAATCGACAAAAGAGAGAGTAAGAAAAACATAAAAAATAGTTAAATTTAAGTCAGAAGACTTGTTGGTAGAAAATTTTATCAATAGATAAAGTTAATTATTGCCCCAACAAGAAACATTAATTTTTAATTTTCTACTAAAAGTCCAATTTAGAATGTTTTATTTTCCCACCAATTGCATGGTTTGGTTGACGATTAGATTTGCTTTTTAAGTTAGATTCACGACTAAAAAATATCGATGTGACCGCTGAATTTGG
>JBLHSZ010000080.1:0-5799 GCA_047627095.1 Rickettsiales bacterium | reverse complement strand
ATACCCATTCTTTCATTAACTGCCAATCCACATATCTCTGAAAAAATATCTTCTTGATTAGCATCAGAATCAAATCTTTTTAATAAGCTTTGATAAGTGAATCCGCTAACAGGATCGTCATTGCACATTATTTTAATTTTATTGGAGTAATCCACCCTACCTCCTGCAATCACCTTTCCTGCATATAGAGCAACCATAATATCCCCTATCTTGTCATATTCATTTTCTTGTCCATCATATTGCTCAAAACCAAGTTTCTTGCGATATTGCCTCTCTCGTAGATCATAATATTGTTTCAAAAGATCAGGGTCTTGAGTAGAGATAATTGTTATTTTACTAACATCTATCTTTTTTTTCTTCGGGGCCGGCTTTCTATCAATCTTCATTACTGAATCAAACCAACTTTCACAACCTTCGACCAAATCTTGAAGTGATCCATTCAAAAACCATTGCTCCTGCGGCATAAAAAACCAATCATTCTCAAACTGGATATTTGATGTCATTTTATGATTTTTTCCTAAATTTGTTGTCATGAAGCTGAATATTTATACTTTATAGTATCGTTCTGAAACACTATCTTCCCGATCAGGTGATATCTGTTGCTAATTAAAATAGCTTACTTTTAACTAAAGAAATAGTTGGGCAAAAACAAAAAGCAAATAAAAAATATTTTTTAATTCACGATGGACAAAGAACTGTTTCAAATTCAAACAACTACCAAAAAAATTGTCAAAAAGAGTGCCAAAAACAGTGATTCTACCTCTAAAGCAAAAACTAAAAAATCGTCCAATAAAAACAAAAGAGCTCCAAAAAAAAGTTATAAATTAAAAAAATATAAACACTTGCTTCGCAATTTCTTTAAGAATTGGAAGAAGAGACATGTTCGTAATTTTGTCCGCTACAAAAGAATTTTATTGGAAGCTAGTGTTTTTAGATTCAAATATCTGCGAAAATATATTGCCGCCCTTTCGATCAAAAAAGCCCATGACCGCAGAAAACTAAACGGTGCCATCATAACTAGAGCATACAATATATTCTCACTGGTGATTATGAGCATGGTGATGACCGCGGGTCTTATCAATGCTAGGTCGATCTATCTTGCGCAGGTTGATGATTTCAAAAATTCAGTTCTTGTTCAATCCAATATCGTCGAAAAGGCGGTTTCAAACTCGGTGAATAATGTCCAGAACTACATGAACTATCTGGGCGACAAGTTCAGAGTTCCAGAGCCAGAAGGCGTGAAATATGAATATATTTCAGAAATGCTGCGCAAAAGTGTCAATACTAACTATATCGCTGATAATTTTTATTCTTGGTTAGACATTAACTATCTAGACCAAGATGATCAACTCACCATCACCTCCAAAAGAGGAGTTTTGAACAAAAAACTCCCAGTTTCAGAAAAATATCCAATTTTAGAGGCAGATATTGACGCCGGAACCGTAGTATTTGGCAAGGTTGGGGTTGTAAATAGTGTTTTGAGTGGTTCTTATAAAACTATGCCCGTTGCTCTTCGGGTCGGAATGGAAAGTCCTTCGGAGGGAACTTTGATTTCAGAAATTATTATTCAGAAAATAATCTCCGAAATCGACAAATCTTTGCAAGATGAGGATTTGGATTTCTTGGTTTTTGATATGAATAATAATCTAATTTTTGCTTCCAAAAGATATGCTGACCTTGATATAAATGCTGATGATTTGAAAAAAGAAATCAAATCCTCAAAACAACTCAATGCTTTACACCTTGCAAAACTTACCGGAAAATCTCCTGATACTTTTGCTCCTCTAAAATCTGTTATTCGATTCGGTGAGACTAATTTCGATTTTTTCCGTTACTCAAACCATGATTTTTTAATCCTTTCTGGATATTCAGATTCTGTTCGAAGCACCGCTTTCTTTGACAAGCTGAAAATCACATTATTTCAACTATCAGCAATTCTAGTCATCTTTTTATCAGCTCTATACTTGTTTAAAAGAGGTCAAATCACCCCAATAATTAAAGAACTAATCAAAAGAGGAATCGACGCCGAATCTGCCAATAAAGCCAAGGGTCAGTTTCTATCAAATATGAGTCACGAGCTTAGAACTCCGATAAATGGAATTATGGGAATGAGTTTGGATTTGTCTGACGGCAATAATTTGTCCGAAGATCAAAAAGAAAATGCCATGATCATTCACCGATCATCTGAAATTCTACTCTCTCTTCTCAACGATATTCTTGATTTCTCCAAAATAGAATCAGGGAAAATAGAACTTGAAAATGTTGTTTTTGACCTCCAAAGCATGGTTGAGGATTTATCAGAATTGATGTCGGCAGCGGCGGATAGAAAAGATTTAGAGGTCATAACCTACATTTCACCTCAGGTCCCAAGATTTTTGATCGGTGATCCACTCAGGGTCAGACAAATCATCATCAACCTAATTGGCAATAGCATTAAATTCACCAAATATGGTCAAATATTTGTCAATATCAATCTAGAAGAGCAACATGACGAAGAATATTGGGTGACGTTCAGTATTTTTGATAGTGGTATTGGTATCGAAAAATCTCACATAGAAAATCTATTCCAGAAATTTGTGCAAGTGGACATGTCTACTACCAGAAAATTTGGCGGTAGCGGTTTGGGCCTTTCAATTTGCAAAGAGTTGACTGAACTTATGGGTGGAGAAATCGGTGTTGAAAGTGAATCTGGAAAAGGATCAAATTTCTGGTTCTCAGTTCCTTTGAAAAAACCAATAGGAAGTGATCTGACTGAAGATGAAATTCTTCTATCTAGAAATGTCAGAAAACTAGCCGGAAAAAACATATTAGTTTTTGAAAGCTATGATTATGGCAGAACAATGATCGGAGGCCGTCTCAATGATTTTTCAATCAGTAGTGCGCTTATTTCTTTTGCTGATGATTGGAAGAAAATTCTCAATCAAGCCGATGAAATCGGTCTTGACGGAATTATGGTCTGCTACCATCACTCTGAAAAGGAATTTGTTGAAACATTCTTAAAACATATCAAAAAAGACGCCAATTTCAAAAATGTCCCCCTAGTTTTATTGATTTCAAGGCTCAATAGAGCGAGATGTGGTGAATATTTGTTGGGTCAGTTTGATCAAGTTGTTGCCAACCCAATTCGCTTCAGCGCACTTTCTACAGCTTTGCTTAAAGCATTGAAAATTTCTGGTTTTCTCCAAATTGATCAAGCTATAACAAAGCCTGCCGCCAAAGCCAAGCCCAAAGCTGGGGTCAAAAAAATTCCTAAGAAAAAGAAAGATACAAAGAAAGCAACAATAAAAGATACGGCTGAAGGAAAGTTCAGAATTCTTCTATGTGAAGACAACGAAATCAACGCGAAAGTGGCAAAAACTTTGTTGGTCAACACCGGATATTATGTTGAGCTTGCAGAAAATGGACAAGAAGCAGTGAACAGATTCTTGCATTCTAAATATGATTTGATCTTAATGGACTGCCAAATGCCAATAATGGATGGTTTGGAAGCCACTAGAAAAATTCGCAGAATTGAGAAAGAGGCTGCCAAAACTAAGAAAATAGTTCCAATTCCAATCATTGCTTTAACGGCCAATGTTGATGAAAAAGATAAGAAGAAATGTTTTAAATCTGGAATGAATGAATTTTTGTCAAAGCCAATCAGGCGCGATGATATTATGAGAATGATTGCAGAAAATGTTGACGGTAAAAATAGCGAATAATGCTAGAAGCCTGATTAATAATTATTATAGAATGAAGCAGAAAAAAGTACCAAAGTTAGCTAGTTTATCCAATATTTCTCTAAAGCTGGATCATCAGCAAATTCTCACGAACATCAATATTGAATTAAAAAAAGGCGAAATAACCACCCTAATTGGGCCAAATGGCGGAGGAAAAACCTCAATCGCTCGAATTCTGATTGGAATTTTGGCGCCAAGTTCTGGCGAAGTATTCCTTCAAAATAATGCAAAAATTGGCTATATGCCCCAAAGGTTAGAAATCGAAAAAACCATTCCTTTGCGAGTGATTGATTTTCTAAATCTAAACTCAGATCCCAAACTAGCGAAAAGACCATTTATCATCTCAATAATCACAAAACTGGGATTGGAAAAAATCCTAGAAAAATCCATCCACAAAATCTCTGGTGGGCAATTGCAAAAGACCTTACTGGTCAAATCATTGATCGGCAATCCCGATATTCTAGTTCTAGACGAACCAACCGGATGCATGGACATCACCGCTCAAGGAGATTTCTATCAAATCATCGAAGAAATCCGAGACCAAAAACATTGCGCAATTCTGATAATCTCCCACGATTTGCACATAGTCATGCAAAAAACCAATCAGGTTATCTGTGTCAATCACCATATCTGCTGCCAAGGCAGTCCAGAATCAATCAACGATCATCCAGAATATTTGTCACTATTCGGTCAAAAACGCATCGACAATGTAGCTATTTATTCTCATAACCATGATCACAAGCATTAGTGCAAAGATCATGAAATTCGATGAAAAACCTCTGTTTTATGGCTCTTTCTAAAAACCAGTGGGTAAATTAATCACCTACTTAAGAAATATTATTAATCTACAGTTTTATCGCTCTCACTCCAAACTTTGTTATCCTTGTGCAGGCGGGGATCTGGGGGGGTTTTAATATTAAACTCATGATTTTAAGTTTACATTCAAGGCCTCCTGGATCCCCGCCTGCGCGAGGATGACAAAGTTGGGGCATAAGATGGTGACAAGGTAGGACATAAGATGATGATAAATAAGGTTCTGCCATTTCCACAAATGAACTTAACCAATCATTTTGAAAAAAAGCCTTTTTTTCTCAAATACGATAATATATTTTACCACTCCCGTGAACATTAATAAATCATAAAAACAATGTCCAGCCAAGGCCACCTACTAAAAACCAAAAGATTTCTTCCTCTTTTTATCACTCAATTCTTTGGCGCATTCAATGACAATGCTTTCAAAAACGCCTTTCTAATTTGGTTTACCTATGATTTGGCAATCAAAACTGGTCAGAATCCACAAATCATTGTCACACTCGCTGCTGGATTATTCATTTTACCATTTTTTTTATTTTCAGCTTTAGCGGGAGGATTTGCTGACAAATTTGAAAAATCAAAATTAGTACAAAGAATCAAACAGGTAGAAATTGTCTTGATGCTACTTTGCTTTGCGGGGTTTTATTTTCAAAGTCTATCTTTTCTGCTTGGAATATTATTTCTTATGGGAATTCAATCAACTTTCTTCGGACCCTTGAAATACAGCCTTCTTCCTCTTCATTTGCGAGATGACGAATTGATTGCTGGCAACGGAATTATTGAAGGAGGAACATTCATTTCAATTTTGTTGGGAACAATCATTGGCGGTCTTTTGATCCTAACTAGTTATGGGGTTGAAATTATTTGCGCAATGTTGGTTCTTTTCGCTGTTGTTGGATATTTTGCTAGTCGCTTTATTCCAGAATCAAAATCTGACGACCCTGATTCCAAAATAAATTTTAATATTTTTACCCAAACCTGGAAAATAATTAAATATGCTCGCGAGGAAAAAACCGTTTGGCTTTCAATACTAGGAATATCTTGGTTTTGGCTCATTGGCATCACATTTCTTACTGGATTTCCGGTCTATTCTAAGAATATTATTGGTGGCGACGAGAAAATTGTCACTTTGTTTTTAAGTATTTTTTCCATCGGAATTGCCATCGGTTCTGTCATGTGCAATAAATTATTGAAAGGTCAAATCAGCGGCAAGTTTGTTCCTTTAGGCTCTTTGGGAATTTCAGCTTCTGTCATCGCACTATTTGTT
>JBLHSZ010000079.1:0-5844 GCA_047627095.1 Rickettsiales bacterium | reverse complement strand
TCCACTCAAAAAAAACGGCACATCAGCTCCAACCTTCAAACCCAAATTCGACAATTCTTGAACATTAAGATTCAAATTATAAGCCCTATTTAACTCCAAAATCACGATAGCCGCATTAGAAGATCCTCCTCCCAGACCTGCCCCAATTGGAATATTCTTTTCCAAAGTGATTTTGATATTAGGATCAAAATCATATTTTTCTTCCATCAAGCGCACTACCTTGGTGATAATATTATTTTCTTGAATGTTTTGAGCGTTGTCACCAATAATTTCCAGTTCAAAATGATCACTTCTCTCAAATGAGATTTGATCATAGATGCCAATCATCACCTTCAAACTATCAATTAGATGGTAATCTTTGCTATGATGCTGATTTTTCGCAACACCAACCATTTCCAAATAGAGATTGATCTTAGCAAATGATTTTCTGGTAATCACGATTTTATGATTTTAGAGGAGAAGTTTTTGATCTGAGATTTATCTGATTTTTCTCCTAATTGTTTAAAAAAAATAATTAGGAGAAAGGAAGGATTACTTATGTTTAAAATATTTAAAGAATTCACTATCTGGAGAGATGATAATTTTTGTATTATCTCCTTTAAGACTAGTTTCATAAGCCTGCATAGTACGATAAAAATCGTAGAATTCTGGATCTTTAGAAAAAGCTCTAGAGAAAATTCTAGCCGCCTGACCATCTCCAGAACCTTTGGTGATGTTGGCTTGCTTTTTTGCTTCAGCCAGAAGAACTGTTCTTTCTTTATCAGCTTCAGCTTTTATTTTCTCGCCTTCTTCAGCACCTTGAGCTCTGATTTCTTTAGCTTCTTTTTCTCTTGCAGTTTGCATTCTAGTAAAAATCGCATTGGAGTTTTCTTGAGGTAAATCACCACGCATGATTCTCACATCAACAATATCAATTCCAAAAATCTTGGTTTCAACACCTAGATTGTCTTTTATTTTTGACATGATTGTCCCACGATCAACACTCAAAAGATCAACTAAAGGCACTTCACCAATAACCTGTCTAAGACTAGAATCTAAAATAGCAGAAAGCTTACTTTCAGCGCCATATTTGGTTCTAACAGTGTTGTAGAATTTCAAAGGATCAACAATTTTGTATTTAGTGAATGCATTGATGATCAATCTTTTTTGGTCAGATGCGATCACTTCTTGATCAGCAATTCCAAGATCCAAAACCCTTTTGTCAAAAACCAAAACTTCTTGCATTAAAGGAATTTTGAACTTCAAACCAGGAGTATCAATAACACGAACCACTTGACCAAATTGAACTACAAGAGCTTGAGTTCTTTGGTCAATAACAAAGGTTGAGCTACTGAATATTATTAAAAAAATGACAGAAATTATCAGATATTTTTGAACTTTATTAATCATTTTGTTCTCCTATTTAGATTTGATGTTGGTATTAATTGGCAGATAAGGAATTGCTCCAGTTCTGGAAATATTTTTATCAACAATAACTTTTTCGATATTACTGTAAACTTTTTCCATTTGCTCCATATACATCCTTTTTTTAGTAACTACTTTTGATCTAGCATATTGAGCATAAATAGCATTAAACCTACTTGCTTGACCTTCGGCGTCAGCTACAACTTGACTTTTGTATGCCAAAGCATTTTCAGTAATTTGTGATGCCCTACCTTTTGCTCTTGGGATGATGTCATTTTTATACGACTCTGCCTGATTGATTTCCCTTTCTTTGTCAGCCTTTGCAGTTTGAACATCACGGAAAGCGTCAATTACTTGGGAAGGAGGATCAACTCGACGCATTTGAACTAGAACGATTCGAACACCAGCCCCATATGAATCAAGAATTTCTTGCAATAGAGTTCTGGTTTCTTGCTCGATTCTTTTTTTACCGTCAGATAATGCATCCGCAATTGGAGTTCTTGCGATGATTTCTCTAATTGCACTCTCGGATGCTTTTCTAATAGCAAGCTCTGGATCTTCTAGATTGAAGATAAAATCTTTAATATCAGAAATTTGCCATTGAATTTGAAAATCAATATCAACGATATTTTCATCACCTGTCAGCATCAAGCTTTCAGCATTGCTGCTGGCAGTTGATTTTCTGACTATTCTGCCACGAGAATTTTTTGAACCTGAGTCAAAACCAAATTCTTCGGTATTTACTCTAGTTACACTTTTTTTGATAACTTTTCCAAACGGAGTCGGAATGTGATAGTTCAGACCAGGGGTTGAGATGGTATGAAATTTTCCAAAATAAAGAACCAATCCATTTTGATCGGAGTTAATTTTGTAAATTCCAGAAGAAAGCCACAAAACAAAAAGTCCACCGATGATTAGTCCAAAAATTGATTTTGGAGTTTTATTTCCAGAATTGTTAGATTTCTTAGAATTGCCTCCTCCATTTCCACCACCAAGAATTTCTTTAAGGAACTCTTGTCCTTTCTTTATTGCTTCGTCAATAAAATCAACTGGTTCTGGATTTATTTTTTGTCCTTTATTTGGCTCAGAATTTCTGCTTGGATTTTCGTTTGAACCATCACTATTGCCCCAAGGGTTATTGTTCTGATTGAAAAATTTACCACCAAAAATATTGTTTGCTTTATTGCTCATTATTTTTATTGCCTGATTTTGATTGATTGATTGATTTGAATTTTTATGATTCGACAATCAGATTGCTGGCAATATAACAATTAAATAATTCAATTACAACCTTAAGTAAATGTTTAAATCAAAAAAAATAGAAGATCAAATTGGAAAAATTATCAAAAAAATAAATATCAAAGATATTTGTGAATTTGAAGACCTAATTGAATCAAAAGCACTTTCCACAATCATTGTCAAAGATGATAAAGTAAGTTTTTCAATTGATATTGGCATTCTAAAAATCGACTCCAAAACTGCCAATAAACTCACCATAAAAGTTACCGAAGAATTACAAAATAAATTTAACCATAAAATTAATATAATACTAACCAGCGACACCCCTAAAGGAGTTCAAGAAAATCCTATTGAAGAGAATGTTAAAAAAAGCGTTGTTAAAGGAGTTAAAAATATCATTATTGTCGCATCTGGAAAAGGTGGAGTCGGAAAATCAACTGTCGCAGCGAACTTAGCAATTTCTTTAAAAAGAATTGGTCATAGCGTCGGGTTAGCTGATGCCGACATTTATGGCCCATCAATCACCTATTTAATGAATCTGCAAGGAAAGCCAGAATCTGAAAGCAACCTCATGATTCCAATCAATAGCTATGGAATTGATTGTATTTCAGTTGGATCAATAGTAGATGCTAGCAAAGCCACCGTTTGGCGTGGTCCAATGGTAACAAAAGTACTAACTCAGCTAATTTCTGGAACAAAATGGAATGATATTGATTATTTGATAATTGATTTACCTCCAGGAACGGGGGATGTTCATTTGAGCCTGATTCAGCAGTTCAAACCTGATGGCGCAGTTTTGGTTTCTACCCCACAGAATTTGGCAATAATTGATGTTATAAAAGCGGTAGATATGTTCAAAACTCTACAAGTTCCAGTTTTAGGAGTTGTGCAAAATATGGCCTATTTGCTTGACGATAAAAATGAAAAAAATTATATCTTCGGAAAAGACTTAGCCAAGAAAATGGCTATTGATTTGGATATTAATTTTTTAGGAGATATTCCAATCTCTTCTTCAATCAATAAAGCAAACGATCAAAAAAATCCGATCTGCCATTCAGAACCGAGCGGTGAGATTGCATTTGAATTTGGAAGAATATCAGAAAATATATTAGATAATTTAAATAAATCGTAAAATAATCTAATTTTTATCAGCCTTGTCAGGAGAATTATATTCAGATTTTAAAGTGGCAGTTCTTTCTTTTAAATCAAACATAAATTTTTCTATACCATCTCGATCAATTGCTGATCCGAATTCTGATCTTTGTGTTTCAATCAAACTAATTCCTTCCGCTACAATATCGAATACTATAAAATCAGTTTTTGCTGATTTTGCAGTATTTTTTCGGACCCTAAAATCAATACTGATTGTCGGAGTGTCATCTTTGGGAGTCAACAGACATTCTACAGTATAATAATTACCATTATTAATAACTGAATCAATAGAGAATATTTCACCTCTATAGTCAGTAAATTTAGGGCTATAAGCGTTAATCATAAAATCTCGATAAAGAACCTTGAATTCTTCTTTCTGCTCCTTATTGGCAATGCGATAATTCCTTCCTAAAACAAACTTAGAAATCCAATTAGAATCAATTATTCCATCAACTATTTTGATCAACCCCTCTCTTTTTTGATTAACATCAAGATTTTTATCATCAACAACCAACATAATTCTTTTTCCAAAATCGTCGATGAATTTTTCTACTTTCTTAGTTTCATCTGCAAATGAACTGTTGATAAAAACAAAAAATAGGGAAAATAAAATAATTATTTTTTTCATAATTTATTGGTTTAAAATTAAAGCTTTCCTTCTTTGTAGAAATGCACTGCGCATTGTCGCATAAACATCAAAAGAATTTTTTCTAATATCATCAACAATATCTATCAACCTTACCCTAGTGTCAATTATTTTACTTACGGATAGATAGGTAAAAAAATTATCATTTACCAGATCTTTACTACCACCTAATTTAAGAGCATTAAAAGAAAGAGGATTGATAAGCTGTTTAGTTGCAAATCCAGACAAATCACGAACATTACTTGGACCTAAAAATGGAATTACTAAATAAGGTCCGGAACCAACGCCATATTTTCCAAAAGTTTGACCAAAATCCTCTTGATTATATTGTATTTTTTTATTTTTGGCCATATCAAATATTCCACCAATTCCAACAGTTGTATTGATCAAAAATGATGAAAAACTTGCCATAGCATTTTCACCTTCCCCTTGAAGGAGTGAGTTTATGACTGAAAAAGGAGTGGAAATATTATTTGTAAAATTATGAATCGATTCACGAATTTGGCTTGGAATATATTGTATATATTTTTTGATAATTGGCACGGCAATTTTTTTATCCAAAACCTCATTAAAAGAAAATATTTTACGATTTACTTTTTCAAAAGGATCATAAATCAAGCCATCTTCCTTACCCGCTGAAGCTTCACCTTGATATTCATCATCAAAGTTGAACTGAAGGTCCACGTCTTGGGATGATGCAGGTGAGGTATTAAGGATAAGAAGGATTGATAATAAGCAAAGATATTTTGCGAATTTTGATTTCATGGGATTGTCTTAGTTGGTGATTTTATCTAAATTTTTTGAACTCATGAACTCTCTTCTAATATTTTCAATATTAAGCGAGGAAATTCTTTTTTGATAATGAGGAGCTTTTTGAATTAATTGATCGATAACTTTTTTTGCTTTATCTGTTTTGCCATCCAACATCAAACAAACAGCCAATTGATAACAAGCTTCATAATTTTCTGGCCAGAATTTTTTAGTAACTTTAAATCTAAAAATCGCTTCTTTCAAATTTCCTTCATCAAGATATTTCATACCCAGATTATAGTTGGTGGTCGATAAGTCTTTTGATTTTTCAAATATCATCTTAAATTCTTCTACCTTTTTAGAGAAAAAATTATCAACAAATTTAGATAATTTTCTTGAAGATTTTTTTATAACATTATTTCCACTTTCTTTATTTTCCTGATCAAAGCCTGCAGTTCTTTTGATTGATTTAAATAATCCAAACATTGTTTATAAAGATTTGATTGAGACATAGAAAACTTGCCAAGTAGCATATATGTTATCTTTTATGTTAAAATTTTTCAAATAAAAATCATTAAGTACCTCTAATTTATTTTTATTTAGATTATTTTTACCTGATTTATTAATTGATGAATAGTTAGCTCCAATTTTTT
>JBLHSZ010000078.1:0-5951 GCA_047627095.1 Rickettsiales bacterium | reverse complement strand
AATGATCCGCGCAATGCTTTATACTAAAAAAGCGGCAGCAACCACTTCTAAAGAATTGATGGAGAAAAACCCAGGCGCTAGAGAGTTTAAAAAATTCTCTGCTGATATTGCAGATAAAATTGTTGATGCGATAGATACAATCCTGGCTGATTTTGAAAATTTCTATGAAAACCATTTCCCATTAGTCGTTTGGCAAACCGGTTCTGGAACCCAAACCAATATGAACACTAATGAAGTGATCGCAGGAGTTGCTAATGAAAAAGCGACTGGAATCAAAGGTGGAAAGTCACCAATTCACCCCAATGATCATTGCAATTTGGGCCAAAGCTCAAATGACACTTTCCCAACAGCGATGCATATTGCTACGGTTTTGGCGACTTATGAAAAGTTGATTCCAACAATGGTTCGTTTCAGCAATGAGTTAGCTAAAAAAGAAGAGCAATTTCAGGAGATTGTAAAAATTGGCAGAACTCACACGCAAGATGCGACTCCAGTGACTTTAGGTCAGGAGTTTTCATCTTATAAAGTTCAAATCAAGCACGCTTTATTCAACGTTGCATATTGCACCGGCTCGATTGAAGAATTGGCGCAAGGTGGAACAGCAGTTGGAACTGGAATCAACAGCCACAAAGACTTCGCAAAATTATTTGCTTCTCACGCTACCAAAATCACAGATTTAGAAAATCTACATAAATCAGTTTGCGATTTGGATGTTGTTAGCTGTAGCAATCTAAACCAAGTAAAAGTTTCATCTTCCAAAGCCTTCAAAAAAGGTTTGGCTTTTTCTGGAAAATTTGTTGGTGATAAAAATTTTTTGCACTTTCAAACAATGATGACTTAGTGCAATTTCATGGATCATTGAATACTCTGGCAACTTCAATAATGAAAATTGCTAATGATATTCGCTTTCTAGCTTCTGGACCAAGATCTGGCCTTGGTGAGATATCGCTTCCTGAAAATGAACCAGGATCTTCAATAATGCCTGGAAAAGTCAATCCAACTCAAGTTGAAGCACTAACTATGATTTCTTGCCAAATTATGGGCAATAACACAGCGGTTACAATTGGTGGATCGAATGGTCATTTTGAGCTTAATGTTTTTCGTCCAATGATTATTCGTAATGTCATTGAGTCAATCAATTTGTTGAGTGATGGAATCAACAGCTTTATTGATAATTGCTTGATTGGAATTACTGCTAATGAAGATCGTATTAAGCAGTTATTGGATCAATCATTAATGTTGGTAACAGCGCTTAATCCATATATTGGATATGATAATGCTGCTAAAATTGCCAAAAATGCTCATAAGACTGGGGGAACTTTGAAAGAATCGGCTTTGGAACTTGGGTTCTTGACTGAATCTGGAGGTGAGGGGAAGATTAAGCTTTCTGACTGGGCGGAGATTCTTGACGCTAGGAAGATGGTTTAAATAATGAGTGGAAAGCACGCTTCGTCCCTTTTCTGCGTGCTTTGCACTTGAAGAGGACTCGCGACGGAGAAAAATCGTAGATTTTTCTCATAAAACCTAAAAACGCTGTTCGCGTTTTTTTTACGGTTTTATCTTGAAAATTTATTTTAGATCAGCTTAAATACTATCTTTTCAAAAAATACAACTAACTAATTTAACTTTAATGCAAGTAGTAATTAACAATAAAGGTCATTTAGAAATGGCAATTCGTTCTTTCAGAAAAAAGACTCAAAAAGAAGGAATCATCAAAGAAGCAAGAAGAAGACAAGCTTTTGAAAAGCCTTCTGAAGAAAAGAAAAGAAGAAGAGAAGAAAGCTTAGCTAAAACTAAAAGAAGTCGCAGAAGAAGCGCTACAGGAAGTTTCTAACTCATTGATTCTGCTCAGAACTTTTATATAAGAACTGGGCAGATCGTAAGATTACTTAAATATGCCACATTTCCCTGATCTCATCAAAAACAACTCATTCTAATCCACAAAAAATCGGACGATGATTATTACTAAAAAAGATAAAAAATTGATTCTATTGATTTTATCTTCAATCATTGCTTTTTGGTTTTTGTGTCATTCGATATTGTCAATTTCTTCCAAAATTAGTTCTGACAATTCCAATATTAAAAATATTACCAACCATCAATCTGCTTGGCTGAACTCATCACGAGATATCAAGGCTAAAGATTTAAAAAATCGCATCATTCTCTTGGATTTTTGGACTTACGCTTGTGTCAATTGCCTGCACATGATTCCGGAAATTAATAATCTGGAAATGGAATTTGATAATAAATTGACGGTGATTGGAATTCATTCTGGGAAATTTGATAATGAAAAAGAAACTTCCAGCATCAAAAAAGCAATTCTAAAATACGACATTACTCATCCGGTAGTAAATGACGCTGATTTTACAATTTGGGACAGATTCAAAGTTTCATCTTGGCCAACTCTTATTTTGATTGATCCTGAAGGTCGGATTGTCAAAAAATATGAAGGAGAGGTTTCAAGCGATCTTATTCGTAAAGATGTCAAAAAACTGGTCAAAAAATATAAATATCAGTTAAATAGTACGGGATTACCAATTGTTTTAGAAAAAAACAAAATCGTTGATAATGTTTTAAATTTTCCTGCCAAAATTGCTTATGCTCAAGGTTTTTCATATGAAAATATTTCCAAAACTAATGCTTTAGTAATCGCTAATACCGGAAAAAATAACATAATATTTACCACTTTGAATGGAAAAACTCTTCTAGAAATCGGCTCAGGAGATGTAGGATTTGGAGATGGTGATTTTGATAATGCTAGCTTCAATTCTCCTCGAGGGTTATTATTCAAAAACAATATTTTATATGTAGCTGATACAGGAAATCACTCACTTCGTAAGGTTGATCTTAAGTCTGGAAAAGTCACGACCATTATTGGAAATGGCAAACGAGGTCAAATAATTGACGGTAATAATAAAATAAAAGACGTATCTCTGGCTTCACCATGGGATTTGGAATTTTTCCCTGATACTAACAATATAATCATAGCCAATGCCGGTAGTCATCAGCTGCTTAAATATAATATTTCAAGAAAAACAATCAGTTCTTTTGTGGGAAATGGTTATGAAGATTTAATTGATGGAAAATATCCCAAAAACTCTTTAGCTCAACCAAGTGGATTGAGTGCTTACTTGGATAAATTATATTTCGTTGATTCAGAAAGTTCTGCTTTGAGAGTGGTTGATAAAAATGGAAAATTATCGACATTGATTGGTAAGGGTTTATTTGACTTTGGATATAAAAATGGCAACTCAAAAGATGCTTTAATGCAGCATCCAGTTGGTTTGAGCGCTACTAGTTCAGGAATTTATATCGCTGACACCCATAATCATGTTATTCGTAAATATAATTTAAAAACCAAGCAAATTTATGATTATAGTGGTGGATTGAAGGGAAGCGGGGTTGGAAACAGAAAGGATACCAGATATGACGAGCCAGAGGCTATTATTGCGGTGAAAAATAAGTTTTATGTTGCTGACACTAACAATAATCGAATTATTGAGTTGAGTTTGAATGGAAGCCTATCTCGTTTGATTGATATTATCCCTCAATTGAAAATGCCAACTGAAGGATTACTCGAATATTTGCCTAATTTAACAACTATTTATAGTCAAAAAGTTAAAGAAAATGAAGAAGTAATGTTGGTCTTTGATATGAAAAAAGGTTGGAAAATCAATCAATCAGCACCAAGCTTTTTTAATTTGGTTGAAATAAAAAACAAACAAGATGCTCATTTGATTGCCAGTTTTAGTGATTCAATCATCAGCTCTGGATCAGTAAAACTTCCTAAAATGTCAGCTGAAAATCAATATTATATTCAGGGAACTGTTTATTATTGCGAAGATAAAGACGATTCCTTGTGTTTGATAAAAAGCTTTGAACAAAGGCTTGTACCATCGGCATTTGGTGACAATAGCATTAAAATTACTTTCAACTATCAACAATAAATCAAATCAATATGGATATTTCAAAAATTTCACCAGGAAAAGATCTTCCCAATCAAATCAATGTCATCATCGAAGTTCCGATGAATTCTGACCCAGTAAAATACGAAATTGATAAGGATTCCGGTGCAATTTTTGTCGACCGTTTCATGGGAACCCCAATGTTCTACCCTTGCAACTATGGCTTCATCCCAGGAACTTTATCTGACGATGGTGATCCTGCAGATGTTTTGGTCGTCTCTGACTATCCAATTGTCCCTGGTGGAGTTATTGCTGCTAAACCAGTCGGAGTTTTGATAATGGAAGATGAAAAAGGCATGGATGAAAAAATCATCGCAGTTCCTGCCAAAAAATTAAATTCGGTTTATGAAGATATTAATGAATATCAAGAATTGCCAGAATCTTTGATTAACAAAATCAAACATTTCTTCGAAAGATATAAAGAATTAGAAAAAGGCAAGTGGGTGAAAGTGAAAGGATTCGAAGGATCGGATAAGGCTAAAGAACTGATCAATGAAGCTTTTCAAAGAGCTCAAAAATAATTATAAATTATGATTTATGAATTATGAGTTCGATAAAAATCTTATCACTCATAATTCATAGTTGAGGCACGAAATCATCATTAACGCAATTTTCCCGCTCATTCCATCAAAACATCTTCCCCGTCTATTAAAACTGACAAAATCACTCTAAAATACATTATCTCGCCGATCTTGATTTGACACCTACGACCTTCTATGTTAATCCAAATTTAAAACTACCATCAATGCTAGTCATAGTTTTCAATCACTACTGCACCACTAAAATTTAGGTGTTTATCGGTTACTGTTAATAGTCCTCGGTGTGGTTATAGTTTGCAATTGCGACTTTTATTTGCTAAAATTTCAAACAAAACCCCTCTCCCTTTCCAATCTTAGACTTAACCGAAATATCACCACCAAAAGCCTTCATAACTCGTTTACAAAATGCCAAACCCAAAAATTCCTGTTACTCATAGTTTTTACTCGATAAATTGTCAGTAAAAAAAATCATCAAAAATAAACTCTAATTTATCTTCATAAATCCCATCAAACCTAAAAACGCTGTTCGCATTTTTTAAACTTGTTTTTTAGGCAAATAGTAGGGTTAAGAGATTTTTAAAATAATAAAGGAGATTGGTCTTTGTCAATCTCCTTTTTTTGTGCTGATTTATTTTTGGGGAGGGTGTTTTTGGAAGTTAGGTCTGAGTCACAAATGATTGCTGAGAATTCTCCGTCGGCGACTTCGATGCTGATTCTTTGGTTGTTGTCGGCTTTGTTTTTGCTGTTGATGATTGCATTTTTTGATCTGACTACTGCGTATCCTCTGGCTAGGACGTTTTTGTAGTCGTAGCTGATTAGCAGGTTTCCTAAAGATTGAATTTTATTTTGGTTATTATGTAGGACGTTTTTGCTGTGGTTTTCTAGGTTTTTTTGTAGAAAAAGAATCTTGTTTTGTAGGATTTCATATTTATTGCTGGGTTTTTGGATGTGGCTGGTGAGTAGTCTTAGATCTTGTTCTTTGGTTTTTAGATGTTGGTGGAAATTGCTTTTTAGCTTTTCGAATAATTGTTCAGAAGTTTGACCTAGCTCAGCCAATTTATCGTTGGGATGGATTAGTTTTGAAGATGAATTTTTAAGACTTCTCTCTTTTTCTAAAAAGTTATTTCCCAAATAAGTCTCTAATCTTTTGGTTAGATTGTTGCAGAGATTTTGTAAGTCTTTCAAAACTGGCACTGCGATTTCGGCTGCAGCTGATGGAGTTGCTGCTCTGACATCAGAAGCATAGTCAATCAAGGTTGTGTCGGTTTCATGTCCGACTGCGGAAATGATTGGAATTTCACAATTGAAAACTGCTTTGACCAAATCTTCGTCATTGAAGGATAATAAGTCCTCAATTGATCCTCCGCCGCGAGCGACGATGATTAAGTCTGGTTTGGCTGACGATTGATTGAAATATTTTATGGCGGAAATTATTTCTGAAGCAGAG
>JBLHSZ010000077.1:0-5956 GCA_047627095.1 Rickettsiales bacterium | reverse complement strand
GGCTTTGCAAAATTTGATTCTGCCAATTTGGAACAAAATCTTCAAAATCCAAATCCACGTCCAATTTTGGCAAAAATTCTTTCGCACCAAGATCTTTTAAAGCTCCTTCAAAAATTTTTCCCGCTTCACAAAATAAAGAATAATTACTGTCTCCAAGCGATAAAATCGCATAATTAAGACCATCTAATTTTGGTTTTTCAGATAAAAGGAACTTATAAAAACCTTTGCCAGTTTCAGGAAGCTCACCTTCACCATGAGTGCTTGTCACCAAAATCAAGTTTTTTACCTTAACCAAATCCTTGAAACGATATTGCTCAGCTGCCTTCATTTTAGCTTTTCCACCAGAAGATTTGATCAAAGATGCCAAGTTTCCGGCTATTTTTTTAGCATTGCCAGTTTCAGAAACATAAATGATTGTCGCGTCAACATTTGACGCCGAAATTGCTGGAATCGAAGCTGAAGATCCAGATTTTAAAGATCCTGCCAAATATCCAGAAGCCCAAGCGATTTCTTCATTTGAAATTCCGCTTATGAATTGTTCTAATTGTTGTTTTTTTTGATCTGTAATCATTTTATTTTTATTAAAAAATTTTCCAAAATTGCTATACTTTACTTCCCACTTTGTCATCCTTGCAAAGGTCACCTAATTCAATGACAGAATTTACATGACGTAGTATCCTGATTTCCTATTTTGTTGTCCTGTTTCCCATTTTATCATCCTCGCGAAGGCGGTAAAAGTCAGAAGTTAGGATAGTAATAAGTGATTCCCTACCAACTAACTCTTTACAAAGATGTCATCTTTTTTGGCGCAATTACCTATGCAACCCACATTCTTTTGAACTTTCTTCCCACCACCAGCGCCCCGCTCTTGGATCTTCTCCATCTTCAACTGCTCTTGTACAAGGAGCGCATCCGATTGATGAAAATCCAGAATCATAAAGCTCGTTATAAGGAACGTTGTTTTTTTTCAAATAGTCCCGGACCCCATCCTCATTCAAATGAAGCAATGGATAGAATTTAGTAATATTTAAATTTTCGTCTCTTTCAATAAAATCTTTGTCATCCCGAGATGACGAATGACCCGAGCGAAGTCCACTAATCCATAGATCCTTGTCTTTAAGGGCTCTTTTTAAAGGCTCAACTTTTCTAATATGGCAACAAGAAGTGCGCAAGTCTTTTGAGGAATAAAAAGCATCAATACCATTTTTTGAAACAAAATCACCTATTAGAAAAGCATCTGGATAAAATGCTTGAATCTTGACTCCATAAATATCTAAAGTCTTTTGCCAAACATCGTAGGTTTCCTTAAATAAACGACCAGTATCGAGGGTGAATATTTCGATTGGTAATTTATTTTTTTGAATAAAATGAGTAATAATTTGATCTTCCAAACTAAAGCTGGTTGAAAAAGTCATATTTGAAAAATTTTGCGAAATTTGGATCAGATTTTCTTGCCAAGTTTGGTTTTTAAATTTTTGATTTAGTTCTTTAGGCATCAGATTTTCTTGCTTTTAGTTCGTTAAAATAGGTTCCTGACAAATTTTCTTCCTGCCATTTATATTTTTCATATCCTTTGGCAACTTCACCAACAATTGCCAAAGATGGAGAAACAAATTCTCGTTGCTCAAAGTTTCCAATTTCACTAACAAATGTTTTTTGAAATTTTGTTGTCGCCTGTTCAATAACCGCAATTGGTGTTTTTGGATCTTTTCCAAATTTCACTAAGTTTTTTGCAATCAAGCCCAAGTTGGCTGAAGACATGTAGAAAACTAAAGTATCACTAGTTTTGGCCAAATCCTGCCAATATTCATTACTAGCAAAATCTTCTTTGTAGAGAGTCAAAAATCGAACTGCCCTGGAAACATGTCGCGAAGTCAAAGCAATCCCACTGTAAGCTGCTGCACCAAGAGCGCTTGATACTGCGGGCACAATTTGATATGGAATCTTTAAGTCCAAAATTGCATCAATTTCTTCTTCTAATCGAGCAAAAATCGATGGATCTCCTCCTTTCAAACGTGCGACAATATTTCCCTCAGACGCATATTTTCTAATCAAATTTCCGATCTCATTTTGTTCATATCTATGAAAGGATTTCACCTTTCCGACATTGATTTTTATGGCATCTTTGCGGGCATATTCCAAAATATCTTCAGCCACCAAACGATCATACAAAACCACATCAGCTTTTGATAAAAGCTTAATAGCTTTCAGGGTGATCAATTCTGGATCTCCAGGTCCTGCGCCAATAAAATATACTGCCGATTGTTTTTTGTTTGTTGTTAAGCTGATCTTTTCTTCCAAAAGTTTTTGCGCTTTCTGCAAATTGGTCTGTTCAATTTGATTTCCTATTTCACCTTCAAAAACTTCCTGCCAAAAAATTCTTCTAGCCTGCAAATCACTTAGTTTTTCTTTAACAAAATCACGATTCTGAGAAATAAATTGATCATAAATTTCCAGATTTTGTGGTAGATTTTGAACTAATTTATTTTTTAAAAATCTCGCCAAAACCGGTGACATTCCAGAAGTGCTGATGGCAGCGGTGATGTGTTTCTTTTTAATTATTGCACCAAAAATAAAATTCGATTTATCCGGATCATCAACAACGCTAATCAATTTTCCCAAATCTTTGGCGTCATCTGAAATTTGTTTATTAATTTCTTCATCATTGGTCGCTCCAATAATAACATCAAAACCTTCTAAATATTTTTTCTCATAAGCCGCACAAATAAAATCAATATTGTTTTCTTCAATAAAACTCTTGGATACTTCGTTTGTTTTTACACTAAGAACCACCACATTAGCTGTAAAGTCTAGAATTGTTTGCAATTTAGCAATACCAATATTTCCTGCGCCGATGACAAGAAATTTTGCTTTATTTGTTTGTAGAAATAATGGAAAAAATGACATTTTTTTAGAAAAAATTCAAAAAATAAAAAAGGGAAAAGGAAGAAAAGAAGATTGTTAACAACAGCAACAATTACAACAGGAAAAGCAGGCAGGGGAAGCGGCCAATGCAAAATTGGCAGAAAAGTTAGAAGATTTAGATTTGGTAAGATTTTGTGTAAAAATCACTAAAAATGCTTTGTTTTTGAAAAAAAAGAAGACGAAGTTAAGATTCTAAAAAAGAAAAAGTCAATATTTATTCTAAAAAGACTCTTTACAATTCTCACAAAAACGTCGATCTTAGTTAAACAATCCCCAACTTAATAATTCACAAATATGCTAAAAGATAAATTTTATACCGCGATTGCTACTGGATTTTGGGTAGGAAGAATTCCTTTTATGCCAGGAACTTTTGGAAGTATTTTGGGAGTTTTGATCTGGATTTTGACAGATAATTTATTCGTTAAATTTGAAGTCTCCACAATTTCCACCAATATTTTTTGGTCTTTATTGATTCTATCCCTAACAATTATCGGAATATTTGCGGCAGATTTTTACTGCAAGAAAACCAAAAAAGACGATGCTAGCGAAGTTGTGATCGACGAAATTTGCGGACAATTACTCACCTACTTCATTGTCTCACTTTTTATAAATATTTCATCAGACTATCTTTTATTGTTCTTAGGTTTTGCATTTTTTAGATTATTCGACATCACCAAACCTTTCGTGATTGGAACTGCCGACAAAGAGCTAAAAGGTGGACTTGGAGTCATGGTTGATGATTTGTTAGCCGGCGGTGCAGCGGCAGCTTTGCTTTATGTCGTTGATATTTTCGTGATAAAAGATTTTCTAGAAGTTTTCTAGGGCTCTTTTTTTCAAAATAAAAATCAATCCTAACCATCTGATTCTAATCCAATTGAGCTAATAATTATTTAGCGCCAATTTATCCTGCTTAAAAAATTTTCTCATATTGCCACGGATCAGACTCACAGGTGTCAATGAGGTAGATTTCAAATATAACTAGAAACACCTTCATTGCTGCTTTAGCGAGACAATCCGGACTAAATTTTCACTTTTTCCACCTTCCCTATGAGGGTAGAGTGGGAAATTAAGATGGTTTAGACTGAGATTTATGGCTCTTCTTTCAAAATGAATGGACAAGTTCATTTTTCACTTAAAAAGCAATCTTGACCTTATGCCATTTCCATCAATCAAATTCTCCCCTAACTTCATCTTTGTTGCTTTTAATCTTTAATTTTAAACTTCGCAATATCTAGATACAACTTCATTTTTAAATCAAATTTAAAAACAAAAATATTTTGTTAGGAGAGAAGTTCATTTATGGAAATGGCATTACTCATAGATATCACCTAATTTGAATGGCAGAACCTTATTTATCATTATCTTATGTCCCACCTTGCCATCCTCGAGCAGGCTGGGATCTAGGAGGACTTGAATGCAAACTTAAAATATGAGTTTAATATTAAAACCTCCCATATCCCCGCCTGCGCAAGGATGAAAAAGTTTGGAGTGAGAGCGGTAAAACTGTAAATTAACAATATTTCTTAAGTGGATAATTAATTTACCCACTCATTTTGAAAAAGAGCCATATTTATACTAAGTGGACTGTATTGGTCTTCTTCCATCAATGAAAAACAGGATGTTAAAATCAGCCATGTAAGAATTTTTAATTTGATTAAGAAATATCAGTAAAAACCTAGTTTTATTGCAAATAAATTTTGAATTTTATAAAACGATAATTACCATATGCGCCCTTAGTAAAACCCCTTAAAAATACCTTTAATTTTCTCCAAAATGGATCCGATTTTTCTTGATTATCTATTCAGTGTTTTAACTATTATTGGGAAAATCCTTTTAGTTGTTTTGCCTTTGGTTGGTGGCGTTGCCTATCTAACCTTAATGGAAAGAAGAGTCATTGCCGCTATGCAGCTCCGTAAAGGTCCTAATGTTGTTGGTGCTTTCGGACTTCTACAACCTCTTGCTGACGGCTTAAAGCTCATGCTTAAAGAAGTTATTTTGCCAGCAAAAGCTAATAAAATTCTTTTTCTTTTAGCTCCTTTCATAACCTTCCTACTTGCTTTGGTTGCTTGGGCGGTAATTCCATTTAGCGAAACTTGGGTTATTGCTGACATTAATGTTGGTGTGGCATATTTGCTGGCAACTTCTTCTCTCGGAGTCTATGGCATCATTATTGCCGGCTGGGCATCAAATTCTAAATATGCATTTTTGGGAGCAATACGTTCTTCTGCGCAAATGATTTCATATGAAGTTTCAATTGGCCTGATCATTATCACAGTTGTTTTGTGTGTTGGTTCACTTAATTTGACCGATATTGTTTTAGCTCAGAAAAATTATTGGTTCGCCTTGCCATTATTTCCAATGTTTATCATTTTCTTTATTTCCACTCTTGCTGAAACTAATCGTTTACCATTCGATCTTCCTGAAGCAGAATCTGAACTAGTTGCTGGATATAACGTTGAATATAGCTCAATGCCATTTTCAATGTTCTTCCTTGGTGAATATGCTAATATGATTTTGATGTCTGCCACGACTACAATTTTGTTTTTGGGCGGCTGGCTTCCTCCTTTTGATAATGCATTTTTCAACTTTATTCCTGGTGTGATTTGGTTTATTTTAAAAATCGTTTTCTTGCTTTTCTGTTTCATTTGGGTTAGAGCTACTTTGCCTCGCTATCGCTACGATCAATTAATGCGTCTTGGTTGGAAAGTATTTTTACCAATCTCATTAATTTGGGTTGTTGGAGTTTCTGCTTACGTCGTTTATTTTTCATAAAAATAAAATGCTTAAAAAAATTACTATTAAAATCATTAAATTAGCCTCAATATTTGGATTGAAGGAAATTGTCTGCAGCATGGCTTTGACATTAAAATATATGTTTAAGCCAAAAGTGACTATTAATTATCCTTTTGAAAAAGGACCTATTTCTCCAAGATTTCGTGGTGAACACGCACTTCGTCGCTATCCAAATGGCGAAGAAAGATGTATTGCTTGTAAATTATGTGAGGCAGTTTGCCCGGCTCAGGCTATTAAA
>JBLHSZ010000076.1:0-6029 GCA_047627095.1 Rickettsiales bacterium | reverse complement strand
TCCAATGCTTTTCATTGGTGAAAAAGTCGGAAACGGAAATCTTGAAATTGATATTGCTCTTGATCCTTTGGAAGGAACTACAATTTGTGCAACCGCAAATCCAAATTCTCTAGCAGTAATTGCCTTTGCAAATAAAGGTGGATTTTTGCACGCACCAGATGTCTACATGGACAAAATCGCCGTTGGTGGCGGTTTGCCAGATGGTGTTGTTGATCTTGACAATTCTCCAGAAAATAATCTCAAAAGCCTTGCTAGGGCCAAAAAATGTGATGTTTCTGATTTGACCGTGATGATTTTAGACAGACCTCGCCACGCCAAAATCATCGCCGACTGCCGCGAAGCCGGAGCAAAAGTCAAACTAATTTCTGATGGTGATGTTGCGGGAATCATTGCAACGACAGATTCTTCTACCGGAATTGACCTTTATTTAGGAAGTGGAGGAGCTCCAGAAGGAGTTCTTGCCGCTGCCGCCCTTCGCACAGTAGGCGGCCAAATGATGGGTCGTTTACTTTTTGATGAAGGCGAAAAAGTAGATTCAAAGAGACAAATCATGAGAGCAAAGGAAATGGGAATAACTGATTTGAACAAAAAATACACCGCCGAAGACATGGCAAAAGGCGACGTTCTGTTCATCGCATCTGGCGTGACCAATGGTGAAATGCTTGATGGAATCACCAAATCAAATGGCAAAATCATTGTCAATTCTTTGATCATGAATTCTGCTGAAAAGTCAGTTAAAAAAATCCTTTCTACATATTATCCTAGAAACGGCAGTTAAAAGTCTGTTTCTGCAATTAGATCGTGGCATAGATATTTTTTAGGAGGAAATTTTAATGAACCACTAGGTGCATGAATCTTTTCCATCAAAGCTAGATATGCTGCAAGATGATTGCAAAAATTGGTTTTTAACTGCCGTTTCTAGGATTGTTAGTCTCTAAAAAAGAGTTTCTAATTTCTCAAAACTACCACTACTCCTCATGTCAAAAGATTTAAGCACAGACCTCGCCAGCGACTTCAAAAAACCCCAATTTCTACCCACTTCCAACTTCATTACTGGACAAAAAATCAATTTGATTGGTCTTAGCATGGACGAACTGACCGCCCAAATGCTAAAAATCGGCGAAAAACCTTTCAAAGCCCGACAAATTTGGAATTGGATCTATTCCTTTGGAGTGACTGATTTCGAGCAAATGACCAATATTTCCAAAACCACCCGCGAAAAACTCCAAGAAAGTTATTCGGTGGCCAGACCAAAAATCGTCGAAGATCTGTTGTCAACTGACGGAACCCGCAAATGGTTGATCAAATTTTCTGATTGTAGAGAAGCTGAAATGGTCTTCATTCCTGAGGAAGATCGCGGAACTTTGTGTATTTCATCACAAATTGGCTGCACCCTAACTTGTAAATTTTGCCACACTGGAACACAAATGTTAGTGCGCAATTTAAGTGCTGGAGAAATTACTGCTCAGCTCATGCTCGCCAGAGATCTGCTTGATGATTGGCAAACAAAAATTTCTCAAAAGAATGATGGTGAGAACGGAGAAATGGGGGTGCGAAAAATCACCAGTTTAGTGTTCATGGGAATGGGTGAGCCATTTTTCAATTACAACCAAGTCAAAAAAGCAACTGACATTTTGAATGACTCAAATGGAATAAATTTTTCTAAACGAAAAATCACCATTTCAACTTCTGGTGTTGTCCCAGAAATTCTAAAATTCTCTGATGAAATAAAAACTGTTTTAGCAATCTCACTTCACGCCACCAATGACGAGTCGAGAAGCAAAATAATGCCTCTCAACAAAAAATATCCTCTCAAAGAATTGATGAAAGCCTGCCAATATTATGTTTTGAAAAATCCTAATGGCAGAATCACTTTTGAATATGTCACATTGGCCGGAATCAATGACAGCGACGAAGATGCATTCAAGCTAGTCCAAATGCTCAAAACCTACAAACTCCCAGCATTATTAAATTTGATTCCATTCAATCCTTGGGCAGGAAGCGAATTTGTCTGTTCAAGCCGAAACCGAATCATGGCTTTTGGAAGAATCGTCAAAAATGCTGGATATGCAGTCACAATTCGCAAAACCCGCGGACAAGATGTCATGGCAGCTTGTGGACAGTTGAAGTCTGCATCACAAAGAGAAAAGAAAACAAAAATACCTTCTTGACAATTCTTGACAGCTCACTAAAAAAGAATCCTTTTTTTATGGCCTTTTATTGCAACGTGGCATTATCCACGCCCCACTATCTAGGAATACCCAATAATTTGTTCCGATAGACAACATATTTTCAAAACCAACAAAATGAAGCATTTCATCGATCTTAATAAAATTTCAGCAGAGGATCTAAAACACATTATTTCTCAAGCTAAAAAGCTCAAAAAACTAGATTACCAAGCAACAAAGAATTTATTGTCAGGAAAAAATCTAGCAATGATTTTTGAAAAACCCTCAACCAGAACCAGAGTTTCGTTTGAAGTGGCAATCAATCAGCTAGGCGGAAGCGCCGTTGTCATGAACAAAAGCGACATGCAATTGGGCAAAGGCGAAACCATTGCTGACACTGCAAAAGTCCTTTCCAGATTTGTTGATTTTGCCATGATCAGATGCAGCGAGCATGATCTGTTGCTTGAAATGGCGGAAAACTCTACTAAGCCAATCATCAATGCCCTAAGTGACTTCAGCCATCCTTGTCAAATTCTAGCTTCAATTCTCACTGTTCAAGAACATTTAGGCGATATTTCTGGCAAAACTCTAACTTGGTTTGGTGATGCCAATAACGTCCTTAATTCCTACATTCACGCTGCAAAATCTTTTGATTACACCCTCAATATTGCCATTCCAAAAGAATTGGATTTTTGCAATAAAGAAATTGAACTGGCGAAAAATAATGGCGCAAAAATCAACCTCTTTCACGACGCTGCTGCTGCTGCAAAAAATTCTGATGTTTTGATCGCAGACACTTGGGTTTCAATGGGCCAAGGAGAAGAAAATAATCAAAAATCAAAACAAGATAAACTCGATTTATTGATGCCATTTCAAGTGAATGACAATTTGATGAAAATTGCCAATCCAGATGCAATTTTCACCCATTGCCTTCCGGCATATCGTGGATATGAGGTAACAGAAGATGTCATCGACGGGGAAAGATCAGTAGTTTTTGATGAAGCAGAAAACCGTCTTCACGCTCAAAAAGCCGTTCTTTTGTGGTTGGCAGACAAATCACTAGATTAAGATTTGCGATTTAATTGTCTGATTTTTACCACCTTCATCAATCTTCCAAAAGAAAAAATGTAGCTGTAAATCAGGCCATTAAAACCGTAAATAAAATATCTACGCACAAAATATCCTTTCAAAAAAGCAAAAAATGGAGTAATCAAAATCTTCAAAATAGAAGCATTCTTTCCTTTCTCAAGAGCATCTTTGGCTTGCATTGACGAATAGGAATTTATTTTATCAATCCAATGATCAATCGTCCTGAAGGATTGATGAGCAATGATATTCTTCAATTGCCCAATATTTCCTTGCGCTTTAACAATCACAGAATCGTGAACCGAACTATCCTGAAAACCACAATATTCCCTATTGTAGAGCCTAAGCTGGTTGTAATAATAGGCCCATTTCTTTGGTTGTTTCTCACCAAAAAATTTATTAACAATCTTGATTCGATAACCAATAGATTGATCTTGTTGGTTCTTTTCAAATAGAACTCTGATTTCATCGGCCAATTTCGCACTCACTTCTTCGTCAGCATCAATATTTAAAATCCATTTATTTTTGCACAGACTTTCTCCAAAAACTTTTTGCTGACCATATCCTTGCCACTTATTGTAAAAAGTTTTAGCGCCTTCTGCCTGTGAAACTTTTAAAGTTTCATCTGTGCTGCCAGAATCAATCACCAAAATCTCATCGGCAATACCACTTACAGAGTTAATAATTGGGATGATTCTATCTGCTTCATTTTTGGTAATAATAAAAACCGAAATTGGTAATTTTTGCATGGTTAAAAATGTTGAATTTAAACTTTAATCAAATATGTTTTTTGGAGTTATTATTTCGTTAATATTTTTTAACTCAAATTTATTTTTAAATCCACATATGAAAAAGAACACTAAAAAATTATCTCTAATAATCCTAGCAATTATTTTAACAACTGCCGTAATTTTTCTAGGAATTGATAACTTCTTTGACAAAAACAAGGTGCCAAACTCTACAAAAAACAAGATAAGCAGTTCGACCTCAATAACTCAAAACAATCAAGAATCAAAAACTAGCAAATCTGCAAATAATGAAGCGGCCGAATTATTAAAAATATCTCAAAATGATATTGTCCTTGGTGATAAAAACGCACCAGTTTTAGTGGTTGAATATGCCTCTTTATCTTGCCCACATTGTGCTTCTTTCTACAAAGATGGGTTCGAACAATTCAAAAAAGAATATATTGATACTGGAAAAGCAGCACTAATTTATCGCGATTTTCCACTCAACAAGCCAGCTTTCGACGCCTCCCTTCTAGCACTTTGCCAAACTCAAAACAAAAGCAAAGATTCGACACAATATTACAATTTCATCAAAGCATTATTTCTAACTCAAGAATCTTGGGCGTTTACTGAAGAATTTTCATCAAAACTTGAAACCATCGCCAAACTTGATGGAATCAATAACGAAGAATTCAAAAAATGCATGCAAAATGAAAAACTACAAAATCAAATTTTAGGACATCGCCTAAAAGCTTCACAAGTTCTAAAAATATCCTCTACCCCAACATTCTTCATCAACGGAGAAATGCTAAATGGCTACGGTGGATATGGAGATATTAAAAGAGCTATTGAGGAAAAACTCGGTCAAATTAACTCAAACTAATGACCATAAAAAAATCAACACAACCGAAAATATCCGTTTTGGGCCTCACCAAAAGTTTTGGAGACAAGAAGGTTCTCGACGGAGTAGATTTTGAAGTTAATCGAGGGGAATCTCTGGTTATTCTTGGAGGTTCCGGATCAGGAAAATCAGTCTGCATCAAAGTCATCGCCTCGCTAATGCAAAAAACCTCAGGCAGCATAAAAATTGATGGCAAAGAAGTCTCAAAAATCAAAGGTTCCAATCGTGATGAAATGATGGGAAAATTTGGATTCTTGTTTCAAGGAGGAGCTTTGTTCGATTCACTTCCAATCTGGGAAAATGTCGCTTTTCGTCTGCTCAATTCAGACAAAATGAACAAAAAACAAGCCCGGGAAATTGCCATTGAATCACTAAGATCAGTTGGACTATCTTCAAAAGTTGCCGATCTTTATCCTTCTGAACTTTCTGGAGGGATGCAAAAGCGCGCAGCTTTGGCCAGAGCAGTTGCCACTAAACCAGAAATCATTTTCTTTGACGAACCTACAACAGGACTAGATCCGATCATGGCAGATGTAATTAATGATTTGATCATTTCTAATTCCAAAAAACTTGGTGCCACAACCATCACCATCACCCACGACATGCATTCAGCACGAAGAATCGCCGACAAAGTCGCCATGCTTTATGAAGGAAAAATCATTTGGTTCGGCGATGTCAAAGATATCGACAATTCACAGAATCCTTATTTAGACCAATTCATCAATGGCCGCAGCACTGGTCCGATTGATCTTGCAGTGAAATAAAGAATATTTTTCTACACCAAAAACCATTACAACCAAAATTGATTTATGAAAAACTACCTAAATCAATTTCCAAAAATAAAATAAGACGATCTGAAAAAACTCATTGAAACGATTAAAGAAAATTGTGACGATGTGCAAATGATCATACTAAAGCCGACTTCGAATTACATCAGTCCACCGAAGCAGAATACAAAACAATTATTTTTGTGTTCACACTTTACAATCCCAACGAACATTTTTAGCAATCTTAGGCAAGGAATGTGAAGAAAATGTTGAAAATCACAGAAGAAATTTGTGAGAAAAAAATCAAGAGTTTTACTTAACATTACAAAATAGATTGCTAGTCTAGCAAAAATCCTGTCATTGTTCATGAAAAACATGC
>JBLHSZ010000075.1:0-6125 GCA_047627095.1 Rickettsiales bacterium | reverse complement strand
GCGGCTGGATTACCTCCTTTAAAATGTTATAATTTTACTTCGGTAAGATTATCATTCATAAAAAATGCACTATCGCCTTTATTTTGCTTTTAAATTAATTGAAATTATTTACTAAATTGCTCATCAGAGCAATTTAGAGATATGTCACTGCAATCAATATCATTTCTGATATTTTTTAGGCATCTCTCTTAAAATTCCCTATAAATTCCATTTTCAAAATAAACTTTCTCAATCAATCTATCTGTCAAATTCTTAGATCTTTTCTAAAGTTTTATTTTAATCAATCTATCATTCACAAATTCTAATGTCCTTATTAAAACCAGCTAGCAATATTTCTTCTGAAAAAACTTTAAAACTCAGTAATATTGTTAAGCCAGATGCAGATTCTACAGGAAACCCTGAATCAACTAATTCTGAAAATAAATCTGTAAACAACATTCCAGAGCAAAATACAAATGTCGAAAAACCACAAAATGAAGTTGTGGAAGAAAAAAAAGAAGATGAAAGTTCAGATAAAATTCTAGAATTAAAATCTCTTAAAGCTAAATCTCCTGAAAAATTAATTGAAATTGCATCAACTTATGGTGTTGATAATATTGGTGATTTAGGAAAACAGGATATTATTTATTATATTCTAAAAGGATTTTCTGATCAGGATTATAATAACATTATTATTGGTGAAGGTGTTTTAGAAGTTCTTCCAGATGGTTTTGGATTTTTAAGAGCTAATGAGGCTAACTATTTCCCTGGATCTGACGATATCTATGTTTCACCAAGCCAGATTAAAAGATTTGGTCTTAGAACTGGAGATACCGTGAAAGGTCAGGTTCGTGCTCCAAAAAAAGGTGAAAGATATTTTGCGCTACTCAGAGTCAATGAAGTCAACTTCGGCGCTCCAGAAAAAATTAGAAATAGAGTTGTTTTTGACGATCTTACGGCTCTTTATCCAAATGAAAAACTTGAATTAGAAGATACTAATTCTGCCAAAAGCGATGTCAGCACTAGAGTAATTGATATGGTATCTCCTCTTGGTAAAGGCCAAAGAGCTTTGATAGTTGCTCCTCCAAGAACTGGTAAAACATCATTGATGCAAAACATCGCTCATTCAATCACTGCCAATCATCCTGAGGTTTCTTTGATTGTTCTATTGATTGATGAGAGGCCAGAGGAAGTTACTGATATGCTTCGTTCTGTTAAAGGTGAAGTTGTTAGTTCGACTTTTGATGAACCAGCTACTCGTCACGTACAGTTGGCTGAAATGGTTATTGAAAAAGCTAAAAGACTGGTTGAAGCTAAAAAAGATGTAGTCATCTTGCTTGATTCAATCACTCGTCTTGCCAGGGCATACAATACAGTCATTCCTTCTTCTGGAAAAGTTTTGACTGGTGGTGTTGATTCCAACGCACTTCAAAAACCAAAAAGATTTTTTGGTGCTGCACGAAATATTGAAGAAGGTGGATCTCTAACTATCATTGCTACTGCTTTGATTGACACTGGATCAAAAATGGATGAAGTTATTTTTGAAGAATTCAAAGGAACTGGAAACTCAGAAATAATTCTAGATCGTAAATTGTCTGATAAAAGACTATTCCCAGCAATTGATATTACTAAATCTGGAACCAGAAAAGAAGAATTATTGGTTAGTCGTTCTGATTTAGCAAAAACTTGGATGTTGCGTAGAATCGTTAATCCAATGAATTCATTGGAAGCGATGGAATTTTTGACCAACAAAATTGAAAATACTAAAACCAACGAAGAGTTCTTCAAATCAATGAATCAATAAATAATATTTTTTTGAGATAATTAGTATGGATTTTGTTTACATCCCATATTTAACATTTTTTAGCCACGCTCTTTAATTGGACAAAAGAGATATTGATCTATTTATTGACATCATTATTTTTGATTCATCCACCAACCATAAATATGATGAGAGGGGATTTTCTATTGAAAAAACCCTCCTTCATATTCTTCTCCAGAATTTCTTTCTGACCAAAAAACTTCAAGCAACACACTCCTAAAAAACATTTTTCTACAAAAGACCCCCCAATACCAAATCCCATCTTCAATAGCATATTTATGCTTAATCTTTTTGGTCTAAAATATATGAGAAAAACCTTTTGTACATCAAGGTACGGGCGGTTTTTCTCTTAGATTTTATCCTCAAAAATATTAAGCATAAATATGCTATTGAAGATGGGGCTTGGTATAAAATATGGGGTAGATCCTAAATCAGAAATAAGAGTTCCGATTGATTCGTTAATAGTCTCATTTACACTAGATAATGATATTTTTTACAATACTGACAAAGGATACCAATTGATCTTTTATGTCTTAGACATCTCATCATAACAGACTAATCTTTCTAATCGGGCAAAAATTATATACCCCGGAAGACAATCCTTACACCGCATGGCTTTATTTGAAGTTTAGTTATAATAAATTATTAAGCATAAATTTGCTTTCTAAGATAGAGATTACGGGAGGGAAAACAGGTCCTGACCCTTGCGTAGAGGAAGTTAAAAATAAGGTGAAAAATGCGGGATTAAAACTTTTGATGGTTGGAAATATCAAGCCCCTGATCGCAATGGCTATATTGTTGATTTGGAATTAAAATATCTCATACCCTCTTTATAATTTGATGATAAATATATAGATTTATAAAACCCCACCTCTCTTTATGGCAGTTTTGGCAATATAAAAACATTTGCAGCAATTTATCACTCAATGAAGCTGGGATATGACATCCTAAAATTTAGTGATAAAATTAGCCCCGATAGATCTTTCAGATTTTATTCATTTGGATAATCTAAGGCTCGAAGAGTTTAAAATAACTACTTGCTTGAAGGCAACAATGATTTGAAAGAATATGAAATAGCTGAGGGAGGAGTAACATCGAATATTAGAATAAAAGATCAAGTTTGTATTGGAACTATCGGCATAGTTTTGGGATTTGAAGGGCTTGATTTATCAATCAATTCAACTCATTATAGCAAAAAATACAAAACCCAAAAAGATAGTGATATAATTTCTGGGGCAACAATTTATTGGAAATATTAAAAATAAAAACATGAACATTTTAATTACTGGGGCTAGTGGAGGGCTTGGATTTGCACTTGCGGAAATATATTCTGACCCTAAAAACACTCTTTTTCTTACCGGACGCAATCAAGAAAGGTTGGACAAGGTAACCCAATCTTGTGAAAATCTTGGTGCCAAAGTAATTGCAACAACCATCGACATTAAAGACGCGGGCGCAGTTCAAGAATGGATTGATCAAATTGGAAAAGATTTCTCTCTAGATCTAGTAATCGCAAATGCAGGAATCTCAGCAGGAACTTCTGAAGGATCTGAGAGCGAAAAACAAATTAAAGAAATTTTTTCCACCAATATTGATGGAGTTTTAAATACTATCAATCCGTCGATTAGGATTATGGAAAAACAAAAATCAGGACAAATAGCCCTGATTTCATCTTTGGCTGGATTTCGTGGCCTTCCTAGTTCGCCATCATATTCTGCTAGTAAGTCTTGCGTGAGAGTCTATGGGGAGTCAATTAGGGGATCTTTAGCTCCACTTGGAATAAGAGTTAATGTAGTTTGTCCAGGATACATTAAAACACCGATGACAGATGCTAATGAATTCCCCATGCCATTTTTAATGGACGCAACTAAAGCTGCAAAGATTATTAAAAAGGGATTGGAGAAGAATCGTTCTAGAATTGCCTTTCCATTCCCACTTTATTTTGTTGTTTGGTTAGCCACTTTGATTTCGACTTCAATCACTGATCCAATTTTTGCTAGATTGCCAAAAAAGAAGAGTCTTTAGATTTGCGTTCTTTCGTTCAGGTAAATTTCAGCCAAATCAATTGCTTTTGCTATTACTAAAGAATTCTGACGAAATAAATTCTCAAAGGCTTTTTTGATAAATTTATGATGATCTTCATTGCGTAAGAATGATCCATGGTAGTTCTGATTTATCTTATCAATAATGTCTTCAATTTGATTAAAATTCTCGCCATTAACCAAATCATCTGGAGATAGATTATCTAAAAAATCCATTTTCTGCTGTTGATAAATTTCTAATGATTTGTGCATTTTGTAATAGTATCTAATGTTTCTGAGGCAAAATTATTTTCTAATATTTCTTGGATTTCTTCACCAATAATTTCTTGAAAATTCTGATCTGACAATAAAATGTCTCTGGCCTTTAACGTTAATTCTTCATTCTGGTTTTTAAAAAAATCTGCCAAAATTTGATATTTTCTAAATTCAATTCCAAGGCCATTTTTCTGCAAAATATTAGTTGCTAGATTGCTAAATTTTACTGCCATCTGCAAAAGCAATAATTGAACTTGTCCCATGGGGGAAGTGAGGTTTATCTCATTAATTCTATATTCATATTTTCCTTCTTGGTCACGAGAAAGCAAAGCATCGGCACCAATGATGGAATATTGTTTGAAGATTTTTATTTGCTTGAGGAAGTTGATTTTTTCAATCAAACCATAGAGTGCATGAGCTTTTTGTATTTCTTCATTATCGGCAGAAGGGTCAGATAATTTCATATCAATAATCATCCGATCGACACCTTCATTGCTTATTTCATAATGTCTGAAAAGACTTTTGGCATGCCCACCAAAGTGAAGATTGCTCGCTTTTGATTTGTCAAATTCAGTATTAAACCGGACAAAAATTCCTTGCAAGTTTCCTTTGCAAAATACAATTCTTAAGTCACCAAGATGCGCCATATTAGCTCTTTCTTGTACTATTATTGAGGGTAGAAATGCAATATTAGCATTACCAGAATCTTCTTTAATTGCCAAAAATGACTTACTAATATTGATGATTGCTTGATCAAGATCTAGATTTTGGTTTTTTGCTACCACAATTCCGGTACCACCAAAATAATCAGTTGGTTTTAAAATTGAATCATTTCCTAATTCCCGATGGAATTCTAGATATTTATCGGCACCTTGAATAAAAATTTGATATTCATCAGGAAAATTTTTTTCAGCTTTTTCAAAGTTTTTATCAATCAATAAATCATAAAACTCAGAAACTTCCTCCCCATTTAAATGGTTATTGCTTAGGGAAATAATTTTGGTTTTAAAGCTAATTTCATTTTCTCCTTGTTCAAAATTTATGTCTTCAAGCAAATCAATTTTTGCAATTGGGAAGTTGTCATGAACGGCATTAATAGATAATTTGTCACCAAGGATTTGATTGAGATAAGGATCTGGAGAGATTCTAATTCCAATATTTTTCCAAGAAATCAGCAAATCATAAAATTTATTAGTCAGAGAAATTGGCTCAGTGCGATTGAAAATCACAATTTCATTGAGATTTATGTTTGTTGTTTTGGCATCAACAAATAATATTTTACTTTGTGATTCATGGGGACTAGGGCTTGATCCAAGTGCCAAAAGGCAGTTAACTACCTCTTTTTTCCAATATTTCCTTATTTCCTCATCAGTTTCATCAACATTTTTTAATAATCTCAAAACTGGAAAATCTGAGATTCTTTCATGATTAAGAAAAACCTCCTCTGGTATTGTCAGATAAACCTCATAGTTCATTCTTAATGCTGAAGATATAAGCAATAAGTCGTTGGAAGATCCGAAATAAGATTTGCCATCAAGAATATTCTTCTCGACTATGAAGAGTAGTATTTTATTTTGCATTTATTGATGCGCTGTTGGTTCCGTTACAAAACTAACCTTTCTTTTTTCCACGGGCTTTGGTGAAGAGCTGGCGTGTGTTGGTCCTGTAGTTTTCGCTTCTTTTTTAGTAGTGGGCAATGCAGAATTGTGCAAGTTTAAATACGCAGTAACTATCTCAATCTCACCTGAAGATATTATGCTCCCATCCTGGATTTTTTGTTCCAATTTTTTAGTTTCCGCTTTAAGGAAATTTACCAATAAATCTGTTGGAAATTTATTTATATTTTTTCGTATTTCATGTGGAATAATGTTTTGATGTTTTTCCAATACTCCTTTAATACACCATTCAGCTTTTTGTTCTGGGAAAATATTTTGAGTTAATTCTTTCTCACCAGAAAATAAAGATGACCTGCCTGATTCATCCTTTTTAAGGCTGTATCGCTTTTTTTGATAAAGAGAATACATGTT
>JBLHSZ010000074.1:0-6142 GCA_047627095.1 Rickettsiales bacterium | reverse complement strand
TAAAGCTTCCGGACTTCGTGGTCGTGGTGGAGCTGGTTTTCCAACTGGACTAAAATGGTCATTCGCACCAAAGAAAAGCCAAGATAAAGATGCTAAACCACATTATTTAGTCGTGAATGCCGACGAATCTGAGCCAGGAACCTGCAAAGATCGTGAAATATTGCGCCATGACCCACATAAGCTACTTGAAGGTTGTTTGATCGGAGCCAGAGCAATCAACGCCCACGTTTGCTACATCTATATCCGTGGAGAATATTACAACGAGGCCGTTGCACTTCAAAATGCAATTGACGAAGCCTACAAAGATGGTCTGATTGGAAAAAATGCAGCAGGCTCAGGATGGGATCTAGACATTTACATTCACCGAGGAGCGGGAGCATATATTTGCGGAGAAGAAACAGCGCTTCTTGAAAGCCTAGAAGGAAACAAGGGCCAACCTCGACTAAAACCACCCTTCCCAGCACTGGTTGGGCTTTATGGATGTCCAACAATCATCAACAATGTCGAATCAATCGCCGTTGTGCCAACAATTCTACGTCGCGGACCTGAATGGTTTGCAAATCTTGGAAAAGACCGCAATACCGGAACCAAAATCTTTTGTATCTCAGGACATGTCAACAAACCATGCAACGTTGAAGAGGAAATGGGAATACCACTCAAAGAATTGATTGAGAAACACGCTGGAGGAGTTCGCGGCGGTTGGGACAATCTTCTTGCTATCATTCCAGGAGGATCATCAGTTCCACTTCTGCCAAAATCAATCTGCGATACTGTCAACATGGATTTTGACTCACTAAAAGCAGTAGGAACCGGACTTGGAACCGCAGGAGTCATCGTGATGGACAAATCAACCGACGTGATTGCTGCCATTGCTCGACTTTCACATTTCTACAAACATGAATCTTGCGGACAATGCACCCCTTGCCGAGAAGGAACTGGTTGGATTTTGAGAGTCATGAAAAGAATGGTCAAAGGTGATGCTAATGTAGAAGAAATCGATAAGCTTTATGATCTTACCAAACAAATTGAAGGACACACAATTTGCGCTTTAGGTGACGCTGCTGCTTGGCCAGTTCAAGGACTGATAAAACATTTCAAAAATGAAATGATCGCTAGAATTGAAGATTTCAAAAAAAATGTTAATTTACGCAACTAAAATAATTTAAGTCCTAAACTAATGAAAAAAATTGTCGCATTAATCAGCGCCTCTGGCAGAGGATCTCGCCTCTCACTTGGCGGTGAAGGAATTCCCAAACAATATTTGCCTTTAGCCGGTTTTCCAATGCTACGCCACACAATATTATCATTCTTAAATCATCCGGAAATTTCCGATGTCATCTGCACAATTCATCCAGATGATGTTGAGCTTTATGAAGAAGCAACAATTGGACTCGATTTGCTCAACCCAGTTTTTGGTGGAAAAACCCGCCAAGAATCAGTTCACAACGGCCTAGAAGCGCTTCGAGAATACCATCCTGATAAAGTTCTAATCCACGATGGAGCAAGACCATTCACCTCCAAGCGAGTTATTAGTGGAATTCTAGAAAAATTAGAAACTCACCCTGCGGTGATACCTGCTATTGCAGTTGAAGATACCATCAAAAAATATGGTGATGGAAAAATAGAATGGACAGTTGAACGTGAAAATCTCTGGCGAGCCCAAACTCCACAAGGTTTTATTTACCAAGATATTGTTAATGCTCACAGCGCTTTCAAAGACATCAATTTCACTGACGACGCCGCACTTGACGAATATGCTGGAATTCCAGTTGCCATTGTTCCTGGATCACAAAATAATTTCAAAGTTACCACCGAAGAAGATTATGAGCGCGCCAAAAGACTAATTGCAATACTCACCCAAAATGTCACAGAAGAAACCAGATCTGGAATTGGTTATGACGTTCATCGCTTCCGTCCACGCCAAGAAAATGAACCTCATTCAATCCGAATCGCCGGCCTAGACATTCTCACACCTGAAAGTTTCAACAAAAAAGTCGAAGCTCATTCCGATGGTGATGTGGCGATTCACGCTCTCATCGATGCTCTTCTAGGAGCAATAGGAGAAGGAGATATTGGTGAACATTTTCCGGACACCGACGAAAAATGGAAAAGTTGCGACTCCAAAGAAATGCTCAAACACGTCAACCATTTGATGAGAAAAAAAGGAGCAAAACTAATTAACGCCGATTTGACAATCGTTTGTGAAAATCCAAGAATTTCCAAATATAAAGCCCAAATGGAAAAATCTTTAGCCATCACTCTCAACATCGATAAAAGTCGAATCAATATCAAAGCAACAACAACTGAAAGAATGGGATTTTTGGGAAGAGAAGAAGGAATCGCAGCTCATGCAGTTTGTAGTGTTTCAATGACTATTCTAAAAGAATAATTAATGAAAAAATTCATCATTATAATCTCTTTAATATTCCTATGTGCTTTTAGTCCAATTGATCGGAAAAATTATTCCAAAAACCTACAAATAAAAAATCCCAAAACCAATCAAATCCATCATTTCAAAATTGCCGTCTCTGCTGATCCGATTAGTCGGGAAAAAGGATTGATGTTTGTTGAGAACTTGCCTGAAAATTATGGAATGATGTTTGAGTTCAAACAAAAAAGAATAATTTATATGTGGATGAAAAACACCAAAATTCCCCTGGATATGTTGTTTATTAACGAAAATGGAAAAATTATTAATATTGAAAAACAAGCTCAACCAGAATCTTTAAAAAAAATTTCTTCGATAAAAACCATTAAAAAGGTTCTAGAAATCAACGGTGGATTATCAGATAAATTGGGAATTGAAGTTGGTTATTTAGTGGTTTATTGAAATAAAAACCAGAGTAATATTCTGTAGAATATTTAAAATAAATCATAATATTTAGATTGCTACTTTGACAAAACTATTTTCCACAATCTTCCCATTCAAATAAATTCCATTTTCTAAAGTAAGTTTATCAGAGGAAGTTTTGAATAATTTAATAGATATTTTTAAGGTTGATAAATCAATATTAAAATCTTCGGAAAGATTTTTAATGATTAATGAATAGTAATTCAAGCCACCATTACTAATAAAACTTAGGTGTGTATCTTGCTAGAACATCACTAATAAATACGAACGACTCTGAGGTTAATTTTCAAAAAACAAACATTTATTAATATTTGCGATCTTCCGGGAGTATGATGATTTGCTGATCGCCGATTGGTTTAGTTCTGACTTCTTTGATTTGAAAATTAAAGCCATTATTTGACGTGTCAAAACTAACTCTGCTATGTTTAAGCCAATTTTTATCATCTCTATTAGGAAAATCTTTACGAAAATGTGCGCCGCGACTCTCGATTCTTTTTAAGGCTGAATATGCGGTGACAATTGCCTGAATCAGCAAATTTTCAGTTTGGAAAAACTCAATTATTTCGTCATTATAAACCAAACTCTTGTTTTTTATTTCCACCAATTTTAGATTTTCTTTTAACTCTAAAAGTAACTTCAGACCTTCTTCCAGAAGATCATGATTGCGAAATACACCGATGAATTTTTCAGAAATATTTTTCAAATCTTGTTTTATTTTATAAGAGGATTGACCACCTTTTTGTTGTAGAATTCTTGTCATTCTATCTAATTTCAAATCGATTATTTCTTGATTATTAACCTCAGAAATACCCATCGCAAGCAATTTTGCGACGGTTTTTCCTGATAAATTTCCAAAAACCAAAATATCCAAAAGAGAATTACATCCCAGACGATTGGCGCCATGAACAGAATTTGACGCAGATTCACCAATAGCCAACAAGCCACCAACTTTTTCATCACCGAAAATCACTTCACAATCAGCGTTAGCAGGAATTCCTCCCATGGTGTAATGTGCGGCATTGGCGATTGGGATTGGTTCTTTCAAAGGATCTATTTTGGAAAAAGCGTTCACGATCTCTAAAACTGTAGGGATTTTATCGATGATTTTTTGCTTCCCTAGATGACTAATTACTAAATAGATTTGATCTTGATTGGCTCCACCACCTCTTCCTTCATGAATCTCAGTAGCAATCGCTCTGGCAATGACATCACGAGAGGCTAAATCTTCATAATTTGGAGCATATTTTTTCATAAATCTTTCACCAAGATTATTGATCAAATAACCACCCTCACCTCGCGCCGCTTCTGAAATCAACAATCCGGTTCCATAAAGACTCGTTGGATGAAATTGTACAAATTCCATATCTTGCAACTGCAATCCTTCGCGCAGCATGAATGCATTGCCATCTCCAGTACAAATATCTGACGATGTAGAATTTTGATAAATTTGGCTATAACCACCAGTCGCAAGAATTGTGACTTTAGAATTGAAAATATTTATTTGTCCAGTAGCAAGATCAATCGCCACCGCACCGACGCAATGTTTTTTATTTTTGATTAGTAGATCACTCACAAAAAACTCACTAAAGAATTTAACCCCTTTTTTCAGGCATTGCTGATAAAGAGTATTCAAAATCGTATGACCCGTGCTGTCTTTGGAAAAACAAGAACGATGAGCCAAATCACCTTGACCAAATTCGGTTTTTTGTCCACCATAAATTCTCTGATCAATTTTCCCTGATTCATTGCGTGAAAAAACAACACCCATTTTTTCTAACTCAATGATAGTTTTCGGAGCTTCTTTGCACATGAACTCCACCACATCATGATCTGCCAAATAATCCGCACCCCGAATAGTATCAAAGCAATGCCACTGCCAATCATCTTTCTCCACATTTCCAAGTGCTGCATTTATGCCACCTTTCGCAGCAACAGTATGGCTCTGGGTTGGAAAAACCTTGCTAATAACCGCAACATTTTTGATGCCATTATTTATGCATGACAAAGCCGCCATCAAACCAGCTCCTCCGGCACCGATGATTATTGTCTGAAAGTTATGATTGATTTGACTAGAAATTATCACAAGATTTTGATTTTGACTGACTCAATATTTGCCTAAAAAGCAATAAATAACTTCCAAAATATATTTATTACTGTAAAAAAGCCACCTCATTTTGAAGATTCGACCTTATGTTTAATAATTAAATAGAAAAATCATGACCAAAAGAAGAGTTGTTGTTACTGGAATGGGAGCAATTAGCCCCCTAGCTGCAAATGTTGAAGGCACTTGGAAAAAATTAATCGAAGGTCAATCAGGAATTGGGGAAATAACTCTTTTTGATGCAACTAACTTTGCTTGTAAAATAGCTGGTGAAGTAACTTATGGAACTGGAAAAGATGAGTTTGATATTGACAGTTTGATTGCACCTAAAGAACAAAAGAAAATGGATCGCTTCATTGAACTTGCAATGGGAGCATCTGAAGAGGCAATTTTAGATTCTGGCTGGAAACCGACAGACGAAGAAGATAAATTTAGAACTGGAGTAATGATTGGTTCTGGAATTGGTGGACTTCCTGAAATTGAAAAAACTTCCATAGTCATGCATGAAAGAGGGCCAAGAAAAATCAGTCCTTTCTTCATTCCATCTAGCCTTGCCAATCTAGCTTCAGGAGTAGTTTCAATTCGTCATGGCTTTATGGGTCCTAACCATTGCATAGTTACTGCTTGTGCATCTGGAAGTCACGCTATTGGTGATTCTGCTAGAATGATTGAATATGGAGATGTTGATGTCATGGTTTGTGGTGGTGCTGAATCAGCAATTTGTGGTTCTGGAATTGGCGGTTTTGCTGCACTTCGAGCTTTATCAACCAATTTTAATGATGATCCAACAAAAGCCTCAAGACCTTGGGATAAGGACCGTGATGGTTTTGTAATGGGTGAAGGAGCTGGAATATTGGTTTTAGAAGAATATGAGCACGCTAAAAAACGTGGTGCTAAAATTTATGCTGAAATTGCCGGATATGGCGCTTCAGGTGATGCTTATCATATGACAGCACCAGAAAGTACTGGAAGAGGAGCGGTTCGTGCTATGAAAATGGCTCTTAAAAATGCTGACATGAGTGCAGAAGAAATTGATTACATCAATGCTCATGGAACTTCAACTCCAATGGGTGATCAAATTGAAATTTCTGGCATCAAACAAATTTTCGGTGATCATGCAAAAAAGGTTTCAGTTTCATCAACTAAATCTGCCATCGGACATTTACTTGGGGCTGCAGGAGCAATTGAAG
>JBLHSZ010000073.1:0-6150 GCA_047627095.1 Rickettsiales bacterium | reverse complement strand
TCAGCAGTAGCTGCCCTTCTGGCGAAACAAGGATATGATGTGATCGGAATCACTTTGCAACTTTATGATCATGGAGCAATAGCGTCAAAGGGAAGCAAAACCTGCTGCGCTGGAGCGGATATTTTGGATGCAAAAAAAGTTGCCGAACAATTTGGTTTTCCACATTATGTTTTGAATTATGAAAGTTTATTCCGTGATTCAGTAATAGATGATTTTGCTGATAGTTATTTGCGTGGAGAAACTCCAATTCCTTGTATTCGCTGTAATCAATCCGTCAAATTCAAAGACTTGCTAAAAATGGCAAAAGATCTCAATGCTGATGTTTTGGCAACTGGGCATTATGTGCAAAGAAAAGTTGATGAAAATGGCATTTCTAGACTCTGCAAAGGTTTTGATGAGGGGAAAGATCAAAGTTATTTTCTATTTACCACCACAACAGAGCAGTTGGATTTCTTGCGTTTTCCACTTGGTGGATGGACAAAAGAACAAACTAGAGCTGAGGCCGTTAGACTTGGACTAGAAATTGCCGACAAACCGGACAGCCAGGATATTTGCTTTGTCCCTGACGGAGATTATGCCAAAGTCATCGGCAAACTGCGCCCATCTGCTTTCAAAAAAGGTGATATTGTCGATTTGAATGGAAAAGTTCTGGGTCCTCATAACGGAATCATCAATTACACAATTGGGCAAAGACGGGGACTTGGAATCTCAAGCGCCGATCCACTTTATGTGATAAAAATTGATGCTAAAACCAATCAAGTTTTGGTTGGCGGAGATGCAGATTTGGAAAAACAAAAATTAACAATAAAAGAACTCAATTGGATAGGAGATGAAATTGATTCAGGACAACCAATTTTAGCCAAGGTTCGTTTGCGCTCGACACAAAAAGAAGTGGAGGCAAAAATCTGGATCAATAAAGATGACAAAACTGCTAAAGTAGAATTGTTCAGCCCAGCAAAATCAATCACTCCGGGACAAGCTTGCGTGATTTATGACGATGAAGTTGTTCTTGGTGGCGGTTGGATAGTCAATGAAGAATTATTGTGATGACAATAGAAAATTAAAGTTTGATTTTCCCCCAAAATGAATGGATAAATTAATTGCCAACTCAAAAAGCAATCTTAACCAACTTGGTGAATTCAATTTTCCAGCGCGACTAAATTAGCTGTTTTGATATTTGTCAATACTCGTTTCCCCACTTTGTCATCCTTGTAAAAGTTCGCTAATTCGGATAAGAAAGATGTGTAAATCATATCAAATCAGGTCAATTAAAACTTTATTCTTAAAAGAATAATCCTATTATTTCGCAGCTTTTTGAAAGATAAAGAGTGCGCACAAGACAATTTCAATTCCAAAATCCAAATCTCAACAATGACCAATAATCCAGAATCACAATTGATGGCAAATGCTATTCGCTTTTTATCAATTGATGCCGTTCAAAGAGCCAATTCAGGACATCCGGGAATGCCGATGGGAATGGCAGATGTTGCTACAATCCTTTTTAGCGAATTTTTGAAATTCAATGTTGCTGATCCAAAATGGGCAGATCGTGATCGTTTCATCTTGTCAGCTGGGCATGGTTCAATGTTGATTTATTCCTTGTTTTATTTGGTTGGATATTCCGATATTACACTTGATGATTTGAAAAATTTCCGAAAACTTCACAGCAAAACGGCAGGTCATCCAGAATATGGTGAATTTGAAGCGACCGAAACAACTACTGGGCCACTTGGTCAAGGAATTGCCAATTCAGTTGGAATGGCTTTGGCTGAAAGAATGTCAAATGCTCGTTTTGGTGATGATCTAGTTTCTCACAAAACCTATTGCATCGCCGGTGACGGATGTTTGATGGAAGGAATTTCTCAAGAAGCAATTTCAATTGCTGGAAATCTAGGCCTTTCAAATCTAGTGGTTCTTTGGGATGACAATTCAATTTCAATTGATGGCAATACTGATCTTACGACTTGCGAAAACATGCGTATGCGTTTTGAAGCTTGTAATTGGCAAGTTTTGGAAATTGATGGACATAACTTTGATGAAATCAGAGCGGCTTTGAAAGAAGCTCAAAATGCCACAAAGCCAGTTATGATTGCTTGCAAAACCCAAATCGGCTTTGGCTCTCCAAACAAAGCGAATTCTGCAGGTGCTCATGGATCTCCACTGGGAAAGGAAGAAATAGAATTGACCCGCAAGAGCCTTGGTTGGACTTATGGTGAATTTGAAATTCCGACAAATATTTTGAATGATTGGAGAAAATCTGGATTGCGAAACGAATCTTCTAACAAAAACTGGCAAGAAAATTTAGAAAAATCTGCTTTGAAATCTGAATTTGTGCGTTTGCAAAATGGTGAATTACCAAATTTCCAAAATGCTCTTGACCAATTGAAGGCAAAAGTTTTGGAAAATAAGCCAAAACAAGCTAGTCGCAAATCTTCGGGTGATGTTTTGGAAGTTTTGACTGCATCAATTCCAGAATTGATCGCAGGTTCTGCAGATTTGACTGGATCAGTCAACACCAAAACCTCAAGCACTTCCAAAGCAATTTGCAAAGATGATTTTTCAGGACGCTACATCCATTATGGAGTTCGCGAACATGCAATGGCAGCTTTGATGAATGGCATGGCGCTTCACAGAGGATTTATTCCATATTCAGGAACTTTCCTAGTTTTCTCAGACTATATGAAACCAGCAATGCGTCTTTCGGCTTTGATGCGTCAGCAGGTGATTTATGTTTTAACTCACGATTCAATCGGTCTTGGTGAAGATGGACCAACTCATCAACCAGTCGAACATTTGGCAATGCTTCGTGCAATTCCGAATTTCAATGTCTTTAGGCCTTGTGATTTGATGGAAACAATTGGTTGTTATGAACAAGCTTTGAAGCACAAAGAAACTCCTTCAGGAATGTCATTGAGCCGTCAAGGTCTGCCATTTTTGAATGGAAATTCTGACGCAGTCGCCTTTGGTGGATATGTTATTTCGCCTTGTGAAGGTGAGGCAGAAGCGACAATCATTGCTACTGGATCGGAAGTTGAAATTGCTGTTCTGGCTCAAAAGGAATTAGCTAGTCAAAATATTCAAGCTAAAGTTGTTTCAATGCCTTGCTTAGATTTGTTTGAAGCTCAAAGCTCGGAATATAAATCTCAAATTTTAGGCAATAAAAACAATCTAAAAATCGCGATTGAAGCAGCGCTTTCTCAAGGGTGGGAAAAACATCTAGGAGACAATGGGGTTTTTGTCGGAATGAATAGCTTTGGCGCTTCTGCTCCTGCTGATAAATTGTATGAGCATTTTGGAATTACTTCAGGCAACGTGGTTAATATTATTAAAAATAAATTAGCGTAAACTCATTTGAATAACTCAACTTCTTTAAAAGCTGCATTATTTTTTCTAAGCGCATATACAGCTAAAGCCCAAAATGTCACTAACACTACAAGGGGGTGGCAATAATTACCCATCTCCCATTAGGGAATCAGAAGGAGTGGTTGCCGCACTTGTTTTGCTAGGAGTGTTTACAGCTATAATGATTATAAAGATGTTATGTCGAAATGATAAACCTTCTACTAATGTTGTGCCAAATAATTCAGAAACAGCAGCTGTGAATATGCAGAATCAAAATACAAACAACATTATTTAATATGTCTGACAATTTGGAATACGTCATAAGTGGCTACAAAAAATTTCGTCAGAAATATTTTGAAGGTAGTGACAATCTTTATGAAAATCTTAAAAAAGGACAAAAGCCAAAAGTGTTGGTGATTGCCTGTTCTGACTCTCGGGTTGATCCAGCGATCATCTTGAATTGCAAACCGGGAGATTTGTTTGTGGTGCGCAATGTAGCAAATTTAGTTCCTCCATATGAAAATGACGGCGGTCATCATGGAACTTCTGCTGCTCTAGAATTTGGAATTTTGAGTTTAGGAATTAAGCATATTATTGTTTTGGGACATAGCTCTTGCGGTGGAATTGGAGCTTTAGTGGAAGATTCTTTGAAAATAAAAGAAGAAAATTTTATCAGCAAATGGATGGAAATTGCCAAACCAGCTTTGCAAAAAACTATTGAAAATTATCCAGAAGTTTCAATTAAAGAACAAGTTAGTCATTGCACTAAATTTGCTTTAATAAACTCTCTCAACAATCTTCTGACTTTTCCGTGGATCAAAGAAAAGGCTCAAATAAAAGAATTATCGGTCCATAGTTGGTATTTTAATCTTAATAACGGAATTATTGAGGAGTTTGATGAGAAAAAGCAGGAATTTATCGACTTGAAAATTTAGTCATAAACTCTTCTAGATTTCCTTCTAAAACTGTTTGTAAATTCTTAGTTATTTTATTATTCACTTCTTCAACAATCTTCAGATCATCATTGCCAAATTTGCTCAATACATAGTCAGAAATTTCATATTCTGCATTTTCAGGCCTTCCAATTCCCAATCTGATTCGTACATAATTCTTTCCAACTTTTGCATCAATATCTTTGAGTCCATTATGTCCGGCATTTCCGCCGCCAGTTTTGGATTTTATTCTTCCAAGCTCTAAATCAAGATCGTCATGCAGAACAATGATGTGTGTTGGTGGAATTTTGTAGAAAGAAGCAAATGCTAGAACCGCTGAACCAGAAAGATTCATAAAGGTTTGAGGTTTGATGAGAATTATTTTGTGATCTTCGATTGTTCCTGTGAAAAATTCGGCGTTGAATTTATTGCTTTTTTGATCAAAAGAGAATTTCTTAGCAATTTCATCAGCTAAAAGAAAACCAAAATTATGTTTGGTTTGTTCATATTTTTTTCCAACATTACCAAGTCCCGCGATTAAAAACATTCTACTGATTTCTTTAAAGACATTAAAAAGGCGCATCTCCAAATGAAGATACGCCTTTAAAAAAAATACTACAATTATTTAGCCTGAAGTGATTGGCTATTTTTTAGCTTCTTCAGTTGTTGAAGATGCACCTTCAGCTCCTTCAGCAGCTTTATCTTCATCAGATTTAGCTCCGCGACCCAAGATACTAGCGACGTTGAAAAGTTTTTTCTTAACAAGTGTTGCAGTTGCAGGAACTTTGATATCGGTACTTCTGATTTTAGCGCCAACAAATAATTTTGAAATGTCAACTTCAACAAATTCAGGAATGTCATTTGGCTTACAAAGAACATCAACTTTTCTAGATACGATGTGTAAAAATCCACCTCTTTTGATTCCTGGAGATTTGTCTCTTCCGGTGAAATTGACTTTTGTTTTTACTTTGATTTCTTGATCTTTTTCAAAAGGAACAAAATCAACATGAGTTGGTCTGTCAGTGACTGGATCAAGTTCAATTTTGTCAGAAAGAGCATTGATTTTTTTGCCATTTAATTCAATTTCAACGATTGAAGTTAGGATATTTCCTTTGAAATATACATATTCAAATTCTTTTGAATCAACTACAACATTGACATTCTCGCCATTTTTGTCGCGAATGATTGCTGGTAGTTGGCCGGCTTTTCTGATTCTTCTAGATTCTGCGCTGCCAAGTTTGGTTCTTAAATTAGCTTTAAGATTAAAATTAGATGTCATAAGTTCTGGTCCAATGAATGGTTAGTTGTGCGTGATTTTTTCACGATTTTCGAAATTGAGGCACGGCATTGTAAAAATCTTATTAAAATAATCAAGTTTAAATGTTTGGATCAAACCCAATTCTTCCTCCAAAAAAATCCGATGGAAAAAATCTGGATATTCAGGAAATTTTTGCCACTTTTCAAGGTGAGGGAATTTTCACCGGATATCCAGCAATCTTCATTCGACTTGGCGGATGCAATTTGGCATGCAAATTCTGCGATACTGAGTTTGATTCCTTTGCAGAAAGGCCTTTGAAGGAAATTTTGCAGAAAACCAAAGAACTTGCAGGAGAAGGAAGAAAAACCCATAACTTGGTAGTTATTACTGGTGGAGAGCCTTTTCGCCAGAATATTGATCCTTTATGCAAAAACCTTCTTGAAAATGGGTTTCAGGTTCAAATTGAAACTAACGGCACCTTGTTTCTAGATTTGCCAGATGAAGTTGATATTGTCTGTTCACCAAAAAATCCTAGCGGCACATATTATCCAATCCGCAAAGATCTTTTGCCAAAAATTTCAGCTTTTAAGTTTCTGATTTCAGCTTCTATTAAAGATT
>JBLHSZ010000072.1:0-6245 GCA_047627095.1 Rickettsiales bacterium | reverse complement strand
CCGAAACACGCTACGTCACTTTTCTCATCAAAACTTTGTTTTGACTCGAGGATGACTAGCGCCCGAGAAAAATCATAGATTTTTCTCATAAAACCTAAAAACAGCTATTCGCTGTTTTTTTAACGGTTTTATCCTCCAAAAAGTAATTTAAAGCATTCGTGGTAATTGAAGATTTTTAGTAAGGTTTTTATTTTTTCTTTTTCACTATCGGACAAATCTTTTTCTAGCAAATATTGTGCCTGACGATGAGCAATTTTTATCAAATCTAGATCTGAATCTAGATTGGCGATTTTATATGTGGTAAGTCCACTTTGTTTGGTTCCGATCATTTGTCCACTACCACGCAATTTCAAATCTTCTTCGGCAATAAAAAATCCGTCATTGCTATTTTTCATGATTGAAAGTCTTTTTTTGCCATTTTCTCCCAGCCTCTTTCCATAAAGCAAAATGCAAAAAGATTGCTTTTCACCTCTTCCCACCCTGCCCCGCAATTGATGAAGGGCTGAGAGTCCAAAGTTTTCTGGGTTTTCAATGACAATCACTGTGGCATCCGAAACGTCAATTCCAACTTCAATCACTGTCGTTGCAACCAAAACCTGGGTCTGTCCAGAAATGAAATTGTTCATTATTTGATCTTTCTCTTTTTCCTTCATTTTTCCATGAATCAGGTCAACCTTCTCTTTGCCGAATAGTTTTTGGAATTGAGTGAAACGGTCAGTGACATTATTTAGCCCTCCTTCTGGCTGGGGGTTCTCTTCTGATTCTTCAATCAATGGACAAATCCAATAGATTTTATCACCATTTTTGAGCGCTCTGGATATTGCACCCAAAACCTGATCTTCTTTATTTTGAGAAATTACTCTGGTGTCGATTGATAGTCGGTTTTTAGGTTTTTCACTCAAAGATGAAATATCCATATCACCATAAAAAGTCATCATCAGGCTGCGTGGAATTGGAGTTGCACTCATCAAAAGCACGTCAACTTGACTTCCTTTCTCAGACAATTTCATTCTTTGCACCACGCCGAAGCGATGCTGTTCATCGATCACCGCAATTGCTAAATCTTTAAAAACAACATCTGGCTCAATCAAAGAATGAGTTCCGATCAGAATATCTATTTGTCCACTTGCCAGATCATCAAGTATTTTTTGTTTATTCTTTTTGGTGGTTTTTGAAGTGAGTAAGGCGATTTTTATGCCGATTTCGTTCGTAATTTTTTCGAAACTGCGATAATGCTGAAAAGCAAGAAGAGTGATTGGACAGATTATTGCCGCTTGTTTTTTGTTTGACACAGCCAGCAACATTGCCAAAAGAGCGACGATAGTTTTTCCACTTCCCACGTCTCCTTGCAAAAGACGGAGCATCTTTTTATTGGAAGTTAGGTCTTGATCGATTTGCCTTAAAACTTCTTTTTGCCCACAAGTCAGATCAAAGGAAAGTGAAGAAAGTAGTTTTTCACGCAAATTTTCACTAACGTTCAAAGCTCTGCCATTTTTGGCTTTAAGATACTTTTTAGCAATCTGACTGGCAATTTGTGTTGCTAAAATCTCGTCAAAAGCAAGCCTTCGTCTTGTTTGCGGAAGATTGTGTTCTGAGTTGTGCAAATTGAAAATAGACTCTTTCCAGCTTTGCCAATTTTCTTGTTTCATCAAATTTTGATCAATCCATTCGATATTATCAGGAAAGTCTTTTAGGCACGTCAAAGCTTGGGATATTTTGCCACGTAGAAATTTCTGGCTAAAAGCACCAATCGATGGATAGATTATTTCATTTTTAGGGATTTTATCGATTTTATCTGCAGGAAAAACATAGTCTGGGTGACTCATCTGCAGTTCTAACCCGAATTTTTCCACAACTCCACTAACCACAATTTCGGCATTAATAGGGAAATTTCTTTCGATGTAATTTGGGAAGGTTTTAAAAAAAACAAGATTCAAATATCCGCTTGATGAATAGCAGCGAACTTTTAAAGGACCTCGATTGTTGATTGGCTTAATATGTGATTCGACCTTCACTTTGGCAATGATAAGATCTTTATTTTGAACCTTATGAAGAGATGGTAGGAATTTTTTTAGGTTAGAGTGCGTAGGAAAGTGATAAAGAAGATCTAAAACACGTTTTCCTTCCACCAGACGAGATAAAAATCCAGATAACTTTTCTCCCACACCCGCAAGACTAGAAATAGGGAGAAAGATTTTTTCCGGGAATTTTTGTTCCGGTGGTTTTTGCATTTTTAGGTGGTTTTAAGCTAAAAAATAATATCTAAAAGATCAAGAGGTCCACAACCGCTCAGAATCAAAGATACAGATAGAATGATTAATGTTTTTTTAATGTTTTTCATAATTTTTAAATATTAATTTTAAAGGTTTTTTAGCATTTTATGACGCAAAATAGCGGGTATTAGTGCTAAGATAGACAAAGAAACGGCAATTATCCAAAACCCTGTAGAGCTGGTGTTCATAGGAATACCACCAACATTCATTCCAAAAAGACCAGTGATGAAGGTTAGCGGCATGAAAATTGCTGTCAAAACAGAGATCAGATACATATTTTTATTTAATTTCCTACTGATCGCATTGGCCATTTCGTCATGAACAACATGGGCGCGTTCTTTGATTTCATCCAAATCCTCAACATAGCGGGAGATATGTTCAAAATTCTCCTGAAAATGTCGTTTATCAGCTTGAGAAATCCAACTTTGACCGCAATTTTTAAGGCTATTAATAACATCTCTTTGTGGAGCAATATGTCTTTTTAGGGTGATTGATTGTCTTTTGACGGTAATAACATCTTCACGAAGATCTTCATCAAAAATTTTATCTAAAATCTTGTCTTCAACTTTATCCGTAATTTCGGTCAAACCCTCAATAATAGGATCTATGTGATCGGAAAGATTATAACAAAACTCAGCTACAAACTCTCCCGAAGTTGCAAAATATGCTCCAGCTTTGATCTTCTTAGCCATATCACCAATAGCTTTAATATTTCTTTTTTGCGCAGTAATGATTCTTTTAGAATCAACCCAAATACGCACTGAAACCATATCTTCTGGCTCAGCATTTTTGTTGAGATTGACTCCGCGTAAAATGATCATCGATCCGGTTTTATATTCCACCAATCTTGGCCTAGTGTCTTCTGCAAGCAAGGCATCGATAATGATTTCATCCAAATAGCTCACTTCTTCTTTTAACCAATCTTCAGATTTTGGATTATTGACATCCAAATGTACCCAGCACAAATTGTCATTTTTTAGCTGGTCAGAAACTTCGTCAACTTTCAATTCTGATGATTTTTTACCCTTAAAGCTAAAAGCTGATAAAATATGTGATTTTCCCATTTTAGTATTTTATTTTGATTTATTGGAAATGGCTCCAGCAGCAATATTTAAACACTCAACCGCAATTGAGAAAAATAGAGCAAAATATAAATACCCCTTAGAAACTTCCAAATGAAGACCGTCGGCAAGCAAAATCACTCCTATTAAGAAAATAAAGGCTAAAGCCATAATTTTCAAGCTCGGATAAGTAATGAGAATTTGACTTATTTTGTCTGCTGCCACAAGCATTACAGCCATCGCCACCACAACAGCAGCAATAATAACAGGGATATTGTCAGTCATTCCAACTGCAGTAATTATTGAATCGAAAGAAAAGACAAAATCGACAATAATAATCTGTGTAACAGCTGCAGAAAAAGTCAGTTTGATGATTTTCTTTTTTACTGATTCTTCTTTGTGGACATTTTTCACATCAGCGTAAATTTCCATTCCGCTTTTTCCAATCAAGAACAAACCTCCGGCAATTAATAAAATATTCTTAAAGGAAAATTCCAAATCAAAAACCGTAAATAACGGCTCAGTTAAACTCATTATCCAAGATAGCGCAAAAAGCATGACCACTCTCATTCCAAGCGCTAAGCTAATCCCTAAATATCTTACCTTATTGCGGAATTTTTCAGGAACAGAGGCCACAACAATGGCAATAAAAACCAGATTGTCGATTCCCAGTATTATTTCTAAAAAACTTAGAGTTAAAAAAGTAAATAATAGTTCAGGAGTGAAAAATTCCATATTGTTAAATTGAGATTAGTTTTTGAGTGTGAAGAAAATTTAGTAATGGAAGAATGTTCATTCCAACGATTGAGTTGTCAGCACCTTGAACTTTTTCAAATAGATGTTTGCCAAAAGATTCAAATTTGTAGCTTCCGGCACAACTCCAGGATTGGTCGAGGTCGACATAGGTTTCAATCTCTTTGTCGCTTAAATTTCTCATGGTTAGTTTTGCCTTGCTGGAGTGTTTAAAAAGGAGTTTTTTGCCTTGATACAAACAAACTGCATTATTTTGAATATGGGTTTTTCCTTGCAACATTTTGAGCTGATTGATGGCATCTTCACGGTCTTTTGATTTGTCAATCGCCATTCCGGATAGTTCGCAGATTTGATCTGACCCAATGGATAAAGAATTGGGGTTTGATATGCTGATTGACAAAGCTTTATGTTTGGCCAGATACATTGCTTGAGCTGAAATACTTAGGTTTTTAATTGATGGTTTGGCTTTTTCTTCATCAAATTCTGGTCTGATAATTTGGAAGTCAAAACCTAAATTTTCAAGAATTTGCTTACGTGCTTTTGATGATGAAGCGAGGATTATTTGGCAGTTTTGCTTGATTGTCATAAATTATGTTAGAGTCAAAACTTAAGGTAAAATAAAACTTTGTAGATAAACGGATTTACCAATTAAAAAAATTTCTCTGGATTGCCACGGTAATCCAGAGAAATAATTGATATTTTGAATTCATAAAATATTCAAAATATCATTTTCCATTCTAAGAATGATTGATTAATTTGAAAAAATCATTCTTTACATCTGCATTTTCTTTAAATGCACCAAGCATTGCAGTGGTAATGGTTGTTGTTCCTGGTTTATGAATTCCTCTGGTAGTCATGCATTGATGTTCGGCGTCAATAAAAACCGCAACACCTTTTGGAGCCAAAGATTCTTGCAAAGCATTAGCAATTTGCGAGGTCATGGTTTCTTGGGTTTGGAGTCTTTTGGCAAAAACATCTAATATTCTGGCTATTTTACTGATTCCAACAACTTTTTTATCTGGTAAATAAGCAATATGTGCAGTACCGATAAAAGGTGCAATATGATGTTCGCAATGAGATTCAAAACGCATATTTTTTAGCAATACGATTTCATCGTAACCTTCGATTTCTTCAAAAGTCTTTCCTAGGATTTTGTTTGTATCAGCGCCATATCCAGAGAAAAATTCTTGGTAAGCCTTAACAACTCTTTTTGGAGTATCTTTCAGACCTTCACGATCTGGATTATCTCCTGCCCAAGCAAGCAAGGTTCTAACAGCTTGTTTAGCCTCATCTTCGGTGGGGCGATTTAATTTTTCTGACATGATTAAATTTTAGTAATTAAGATAGAAAATAAAGCGGCGTAATCTAGCTAAAGGAAGGTTAAAAAACAAGAAAATATCTTGCAAAGCCAATTTCTACTTTTATAGTTTTCAAGTTCAGGCGCTATTCGTTTGACAATTTATTTTTTCTTGGCGATCGCCAAATCAATTTTTAAAAAAAATACTTCTATGAAACTTACCACTATTAGAAATTTTCTAGTCTTATCTCTTGTTGCAATCTTTGTCAATCTAGGAACAGCGCAAGCACAAAGTATTGCGGTTGTTGACCTTGAAAACGTTTTGAAAAGCTCAAAAGCAATGAAAGATGCTCAAAATAAAATCAGCAAAAAACAATCTAAATTCCAAAAAGAAATCGATAAAAAACAAAAATCTTTAGAAGAAGAAAATAAAAAAATAGAATCTAAAAAAAGCACTTTAACTGATGAAGCCTTTGAAAAAGAACAAATAAAATTCGCTAAAAAAGTCGAAAAATTGAAAAAACTTGTTGATTCTAGACAAGCCGAATTGAAAAAATCTTCTTTGAATGTGATCGAAAAAATCAATGGCAAAGTCAAAGATTCAGTTGAAGAAATCAGATCTGAAAAAGAACTCGATATCATCATCTCCTCAACAAGCACAGTCTTCTACAAAGATGAGTTAGACATCACTGCTGATGTCACTAAATTGCTCAATAAAAAAATATCTAAAGTAAATATCAAATAATTTAGTCGTAAGTAGTAAGTTTTAGGTCGTAAGTCAAAAAGACTTTAACTACTTACTACTTACAACTTATTGCTTACAACTAAAATGTTCATCCATCTTCGAAATCACAGTAACTA
>JBLHSZ010000071.1:0-6341 GCA_047627095.1 Rickettsiales bacterium | reverse complement strand
TGCCTCAATTGCTGCGGCGAAGTCTTTTGGTTTTGACTCAGAGCATTGAATTTGTGCGCAAATTTCTTGGGCTGAGACTTTTTTCTTTTTGTTTCGAACTTCGATTAATTTGTCTTGGTAGATCTGCTCTAGAATGTTCATAAAAATTAGTTGTATGTTGCCAGTTGTGAGTGGTAAGTTGTGAGTCTATTTTTAAATATCTTAAAAACAATTGAAGATATGTTTTGTAGACTAGCTAAAGCTAGTCTGATTTATTTGTCTGGATTGCCGAGCCTAAAGGCTCGCAATGAATGGGTAGGAGGTTGAGAATCCTAAGATTCCAACTTCGTCATTGCAATAACTGGGTGGGAAGTTGAGAATCCCAAACTGTCCTCCCCGTCATTGCGAGCCTTTAGGTGCGGCAATCCAGATCCACAGATTATGAGTCATCAGCTCATTCTAATTTTACTAAATATAATTTAATCAAAAATGATTATTCGTCCGCGTCGCAATCGCTCATCTTCTTGGATCAGAAATTTAGTATCCGAAACTAGTCTTTCTGCCAGTGATTTGATTATGCCTTTTTTTGTTATTGACGGGACAAATAAAAAGGAAGAAATCAAAAGTCTTCCTGATCAATATCGTTTTTCAATTGATTTGTTGATTAAAGAAATTCAGAAAGCCAAAGATTTGGGTATTCCAGCAATAATGCTGTTTCCTGCCATTGATTTGGAATTGAAAACTGATGATGGTGCTGAGGCCTTGAATTTGGATAATTTGATTTGTAGGGCGGTTAGGGAAATTAAAAAACAAGTTCCTGACATTGGGGTAATTTGTGATGTTGCTCTCGATCCTTACACCTCTCATGGGCATGATGGACTCCTTGGGTCGGATGGAAATGTAATTAATGATGAGACGATCGAGATTTTGTGCCAGCAGGCTTTGATTCAGGCTCAGGCTGGATGTGATATTGTTGCACCATCTGACATGATGGATGGCAGGGTTGGTAAAATTAGGAAATATTTGGACCTGAATGGTTTTAAGCAAGTTGGAATCATGTCCTATGCGGCGAAATATGCTTCTAGTTTTTATGGAGCTTTTAGAAGCGCCGTGGGATCGGATGTAAATCTTTCGTGCCAGACTTCGTCTAACACTAATTCCACGCGGAACAATCAGCGCCCCACGTTGCGTGGAACCTCGCAGAATGAAGCGCACAATTCTACTAAAAGTAGTTATCAAATGGATTTTAGAAATTCATCTGAAGCGATGCGAGAAATCAATTTGGATGTTTTGGAAGGTGCAGATATGTTGATCATAAAACCGGGATTGCCTTATTTGGATATTGTTACCAAAGCCAAGTCATCTTGCAATTTGCCGATTATTTCTTATCAGGTGAGCACCGAATATGCTATGTTGAAATTAGCGGATCGTGAGGGATTGATTGATTTTGAAGCTGGGCTTTATGAAAGTCTAATCGCTTTTAAAAGAGCGGGAGCAACGGCGATAATTAGCTACGGCGCGATGGAAATTGTGCATAAATGCCTTTCCTAAAATTTTTAGTATCTTGCCCACCAAAACTGCAGTTAGAGCTCCCATAATAAGGAATGGTAGGCTGGAAACTGACTGATTTGTGGTTTCATAAATGATGATTGCTGCTGCAATTGGTTCTCCCAGAATCACCGCTAAGAAAGATGCCATTCCTACCAAAAGGAGAATTTTTATTGTTGCCCACACAAACAATCCGCCAATGATTGATGCGATTCCTGCTCCAATTGCAATTGATGGGGCAACCAATCCTCCAGCGGCTCCGCTGGCGAAAGTTATTATTGCATTGAGAATTCGCCCGAAAACTTCTTTGTAGGACAAAACAATCTCTTCATTTACTGCTTGGCTGGCGGTTAGAATCCCACCACTAAAGGAATGAATTCCGGCATAAAGGCTGATTGAAGCGATTAGAATTCCTGCTGTGATGGGAATTAAATGCCAATAGTTGGATTTTATTTTTATTAATCGGTCATGTAGGTATTTGGTGACTTTTTTGAATCCAAGAGCCAAAACGCCGCAGGCAACAGCAACCAGAATCATTAATGTGATTTGTTTGATGTCAAATTCAAAACCAAGATCTTCAGTTGTGAAAAGATGGTGTTCTGTTTGCAAAAATATCACAAATGTTAGAATTGCCATTAGAGTCCAAAAAATATTTCTCCTGAAATCAAAACCTTTATCTCTTAATAATTTTTCTATCACATAAACCAATCCAGCGATTGGGGAATTGAAAGCAACAACCAAGCCAATTGCAGATCCTGCAAAAATCCAATGTTGAAGATGTATTGTGGAAATTGTTTTTTTGAGTTTGTTGGCAACTCCAGCGAAGATGCTGGCTGAGATAAATACTGACGGCGCTTCTCGACCCAAACCTCCGCCACCAAAAGAGGCAATCAGAGAACTAATCAAACTGAATACAGCGCTGTGGAAACTGAGAAAGCTGGCAATTTTTTTGGGATTTTCGGATTTGTCTTTGGATTTTTCTAAGGCGATTTTGATGTATTCTAGATTTCCTCCTGAGGATTTTGGAGAGAATCTTCGGCACAGATATGCTGCAAGCCAAATCAATAATGGCGTGGTTATGAAAGCTGCCACAGGATTATCGATTAGTCTTTCTTTGGCCATAATTCCAAATTGACCAAAAAGTCCACCATAGGACACAACCACAATCCCAACAAAAATGGTTGTAAGCGCAATAAGTGAAATGCGTAGGAATGGATGATCTTTTATCTGAAATTTAAAAATATCCTAAGATGTTGAGGTGAGAATGATGTGAGCCACTTCAATATTATTTTTTGAGCTGGCAATTTTTAGGGGGCTAAACCCCAAAATATCTAACAAATTCGAATTTGCCCCAGCTTCAATCAGAGCTTTTGCGACAGCAGTTTTATTTTTATCTGCCGCATAATGAAGAGCGGTTCTGTTGTATCTGCGACCAGCAACATCGAGATTTATTTTGGCTTTGATCAAAGAATTGGTAATTTCCAAATATCCCCTGATGGCAGCGAAATGTAGTGCCGTCAAACCATCATCTGTGATCAAATTGACATCGGCTTCTTTGCTGATTAGAAAATCTACTAAATCGACATATCCATTTTGAGCGGCGATATGTATGGCCGCGCTACCGCTTTCTGCCATAGCATTAATGTCAAATCCTTGATTCAAAAATTCTTTAGCTTTAGCCAAATCACCATTGTAGCAAGCTTCAATAAAAGGATTTTCATGTTGTTGTTCAAAGATTAAATCTTCCATGGTTTTGTTTAAAAATAGATTCGAAATATGAGTGCTAAAAATAGCCGCTAAATCTATTTTCCTTTGAAAAATAAAGCAATAGGATGGTTTTAAAGTTGATTATTTTTTATATTCTCAACAAAAATTATGGAAAATATTTTGATTAGAAACTGTTAGCTAATTCAAAACTATCCCCCATTTTTTACTCAAATATAATTCCACACTTCTTCTCTCATCATCATTGATGTATTTATTGAAAATAATTATTTCCCCGATGTCACCCCCATAATAGTTCGACCCTGAATTTTTGCCAATTTGTGCGCCAATATTGCTAATCAACCCTTGGCACTGATCTGCAGAACCAACATCGGCTAGAGTTTGTGGATTGCTTCCACCGCAAGCTCCAACGTCTTTTTGATAACAAAAATAATTTTTACAAGTAGTGGATGTTAAGCTGGAGTTGAATCTAAAGATATGAATTCTGGGAATGTTATTGTTTGCAAAAAAAGATTCAATGGCAGTTGCGACGATATTTCCTTCTTGACCAAAATATATCGTAGATTCATCTTCATAACCCAACAGAAGAGATTGATCTTCTGTAGAGGAAGAGCCTGTGATAAAATAATTTAAGGTCGCTTTCCTTCTTTGCTCAACCACAATCACTGTGTAGTCGCTATTTGAAATTCCAGTGCCATCAAAGGTGAAAAATTGACTTGAATCACTGTGGAAACTAACGGCTGGCAGACGGTTAATAGTGCTGCTCTCATAAGTTGGGCTGATTGTTCCACCGGCGACAGCGGCATTATTATCATTCACAGTCACAACATCATTAACGATGGTGATATTTTGGTTAATGTCAGACGGATTAATGTTGCGCCAAACACCAACCGCACTTCCAGAAGTAATATTCTCATCTTCGAAACTTTGCGCCATCGTGCTTTCATACCAGACAACCAAATTCGACATACCTTGAATAGGAGAGTTTTTGGTCAAAGAACGCGCACTTAAAATCAGAGATTTTTCTAAAATCTGAGCCCCTACAATAACCAATGAAAACAAAAATGCAGATATCAATGCCACCATTGATATTTCTAATAATGAAAAACCAAGCTTTTTTTGAGAATTTATGTTCATGGCATTGAGGATTTGTGAAGAAATCAATATTTATCGTCTTTATGTTATTGGGAGGAGTTTTTATCTTTTAGATTTCTTTTTTGATTCATCAATAGATGGCTATTGGTGAGAAAAAAAGGAAAAACAAATCCCAATAAATATTCAATATTAATTTATTTTGCCCTAACTAGCAAAGAAAAAGCAAAATTTCCTTTTTTGTAGCTGTTTTGGAGCCGTTTTGATTGTAGAAGTGTTTTTTTGTGTGATGCTAATATTTTAATAGCAACCCCCGCTTTCGCGAGGATTGTTAAGGGTCGAATTGAATGAAGAGGAATAATTAAAATCCGATTGAAACACCAACTCTTGCAGTCATTGGTTTTCCTGGGCGAAGCCCTGCTGGTCTCAAAGAGACGGCATATTGTCTATCAAAGATATTGTCCACCGCAACAAAAATTTGTTTGTCTTCTTCAAATTCATAGAATGCAGAAAAGTCAGTCACAAAATGTGAAGGGATTTTGTCATCTTTGGCAATTGAACCACTTCCTGCAGTTGCTCTCATCGCGCTGACAAATTTATTGGAAAGATAAAAACCAAGTTTTCCAACTTCCATCCCAGCATTCAAACCAAATTGATGATTGGCAATGTATGGCAATTCGTCACCTTTTGTGACACTTCCCCATTCATCAAGACCGCTTGCATCAAAAGATGTGTCAAACTCAGAATGGTTGAAGGTGTAGGATAGGGTGATTGGAAATTTGAATGACTGGTTTAAAGCAGTAGCTTTTAAATCAATTCCACCGGCAACTTCCACGCCATATGATGTTACTTCACCACCATTTTCTTGATCTCCAGTTCCCGAACCACCATTGGATGCATTATCTGCACCAAGCAAATTGCTGTAATCATTTAGATAAACCACGGTTTCAAAGAATTTATTTTCATCTTTGAATCTGATTCCCGCTTCATAATTGATTGACTCTTCAGCATCAGCTTTATTTGCGCTTGGGCCTGCTGGAGCAAATCCTTTATGAACTCCACCAAAAACCGCAATATTTTCATTCAACAAATAGCTAGCGGCAATTCCCGGAATGATTGCATCTGTGTTATTCTCACGAATTCCAATCGAACCGTAATCTTCTCTTGTGGAACGAACATTCTCATATCTGATCCCTGGAATGATTGACAATTGACCAAAGATCATTTCGTCCTCTAAGAAAAGTGAGAAAGAATCAGCTTTTGCTAGACGGTTTCCTGCACCTCCTGGAGTTCCAAGGCTTGCAAGACTAATCTGACCAGAAGTCATGTCGTAAGTGTCGTCATTTTGGAAACGCTGCTCTTCATCCATGTGATATCTGGCGCCATATGATAGATTGTGTCTGACTTTTCCAGCTTTTAGCTTAGTTTCAAAATTCGATTGAATTCCTTGTGAAACATAATCGCGATTATTGGCTCTGACAGTTAATTTTCCGTCGGCATCTCCCTTAAGTACGGCTAAATAATTAGTTAAATTGTCACTAAAAACATCATTTATTCCTACTTTGTTAGTAAGAGGATCAGTATCATTAACCTTACTTAATTTATACCAATTTCGACTAAATTCATTGCGATAAATCGTAGTATTTACATTAAAATTATCTGAAGGCTCAACATAGTGACTAACCTGATATTGTCTGTGCTCGGAGTTCATTTGATCCAAAGAACTAGCCTTGTATCTACGATATGGATTTTCCTTAAAATCAGATGCAGTCAAACCCAAATAAGTCTCATTTGAAACCTCGTCATTAATTCCAACCTTGAATTCAAGATGTTGATAAACATCAGCATCTTTATCAGTTTTGATTCTGAATTTTCCCATAAAATCATTAAGCTCAAATCCAGTGTCAGAGTTTCCGGACTGGGTTACCCCGTCAAGCTCCTTAAAACCATCCGCAGATGCATGATCAAAATTAACTACATAGCCAAAATTCTCACTT